>NZ_JBRAGO010000001.1:72188-120854 GCF_052746595.1 Leptodesmis sp. | reverse complement strand
AGGGGGATTTAGGGGGATCTAAACCGTTTCGTTACCAGCAAGAGAACTTCTCAAACATCCTCTTAAGCCAAGTCCAGCTAGAGAGGTGGAGTTTTCCTATAAGAGAAACTACACCTCTGGATTTGGACAAGGTTTAAGTTCTAAAACAAATTCTTTTCAAGGGTGCATAGAATTAAGAAGCATCCTTACCCCCTGCCAATCAGAGAGGGCTGAGTACCTCAACTATTAGCTTGTAATGGGTTGCGCTAACCCATGCAAGCGCAAAATCAGCATGAATAAAGTTTTCATGCCTATAAAATAGGCATCAATATAATGATTTGGCGGATGACGGGCTCCCCATTTTGTGCTAAATCCTGTGGGCAATGTCAGGTTGGGATCTAAGCTAGGGAAATCTTACAGAGTAGAGATGGCTTAGCCAGACATATCGTAATTTCGGTCAAGATAGCAATGAACCCAAACTTTAATTAGGTATTCATGGACTCGAAAGCACTTCTCATTGTTGATGATCAGCCTCTTTCCTTACGGCAGTGTCTAAGATACCTGCAGACAACTGGCAAACTGCAAGGCTTTATCGGCGATATTCTGCGGCAATATGTTCTGGAACGGGAAATAGAAACCCGCACCGATCTGGATGTGCCCTCAGCTCTGGTGGAGCAAGCCGTCGTGGATTTTCGTTTGCAAAATCAACTCACGGATGCTAAAGCCTTTCAAGATTGGCTGATCCGCAACGGAACGAATTATGAACTCTTTCACAACCAAATTACCAACAGCTTTAAGCTAGAAAAGCTGAAAGCGCAGATTGTGGAAGCCCGCTTGCAGGAGTATTTTATTGAGCGAAAGCTAGTTCTTGATCGAGTGGTTATCTCCCGAATCGTGGTTGACAGTAGGGAACTGGCGGAAGAACTGCATAGCCAGATTTCTGAAGGAGCCAGTTTTGAGCAGTTAGCTCGAGAGTATTCCAAAGCTGACGAACGAATTGCTAATGGCATGATGGGAGCCGTTAGTCGGGGTACCATGCCAGATGTCTTGCGAGCCGCGATCGATTCTGCAAATCCCGGTGGTTTAGTCGGGCCAATGCAAATTGAGAATTACTGGGCCATCTTCCGCGTAGAGCAATTCATTCCCGCTACGTTGGAGGATAATCAGTTGAAGCAGGCTCTGCAGAATGAATTGTTTGAACGTTGGATAGCAGAAAAAATTCAGGCGATGACCGTTAAATTGCAGGTGAATGAATAAACTTTAATCAGGCAATGCTTTTCCCCTGGAAAATCTCTAAATCCAAGCTGGCCCCCAGGCTCTGACCATTCAGCATTATTAGGAAGCCCAATGATCGCCAACGACCTTGCCACTGATTTACCATGGAACATTCCTCCACTTAGCCTGCTAAACCCAGAACAACAAGTGCAGTTCAAGCAACAGGCTGAAATTCGTCGATTTAGCCTGGGAGAAATGATCTGGGCTACGGATCAACCGGGAATGCAGGCAATGGTCATGGTCGGAAAAGTCCGGTTGGTACCTGAAGAAGGACAATCTGTCATCCTTAAATCTGGCGATTGGCTGGGAGATTTGCTGCATCTTCCTGGGTTCTGGAAGGCGAGAGCAGCAGACAAGGATGTGGTGGTCGTCGTTTGGCGATCGCACCTGTGGACAGCCATCTCATCGACCGAACTCGAACGATTTTGGACGGCGCAACGGTTGCGCTGCCTTCCCAAAACGGCTGATACTCCTCAACCAGTTACTGGGTTCCCCTTTGTCGCTGGCGTAAATACAGGAGCGGCCTGCTTAACCATGGTGGCCAATCATCTCCAGAATTCTACTCAGTTGGAATGGGTACAGCGCCAACTCCGAAGCCAGAGCTCGTCCGATGTGATGGAAGCAGCAGAGAAAGTAGGTCTTCAGTTACGTCACGTCAAAATCGATTGGTCGGAATTGCGCCTTCTGGGACTTCCGGCTCTGATGTTGTGGCAGGATACTGAGGATAGTTCTCAAGCAAGACCAGTGGGAAATGGTACTCGTACTTCACGACACTGGGTTGTTGTCTATGCCGTCAAGGGCGATCGGCTGATCATCGCGGATCCCCTGAATCCCAATCAAACCTGTGAAAGTGTTCCCAGGGCCATAGTAGAAGCCGGTTGGGATGGTCAATTGTGGCAGGCCGAAACGATTCAGAAACAGGATCGGTTCAGTCTCGCCTGGTTCTTACCTGCTGTCTGGAAATACCGCCTCCTGCTGAGTGAAGTTTTACTGGCTTCCTTTACCCTGCAAGTGTTGGGATTGGCCAGCCCCATCATCACTCAAGTGGTGATTGATAAAGTGATGGTTCAGGGTAGCCTCTCAACTCTAGATGTGATGGCTTTTGCACTGCTAGCAGTCGCCTTCTTCGAGGCCATTCTGGGAACTCTGCGCCTCTTCATCTTTACCCATACCGCTCGGCGTTTGGATCTGAGTCTATCGGCTCAACTCTTTCGGCATCTGATGCGGTTGCCTCTGTCCTACTTTGAGTCCCGCCGAGTAGGAGATACCGTTGCCCGTGTTCAGGAATTGGAAAACATTCGCCAGTTTCTCACAGGTACGGCGATAACCGTTGTTCTAGACGCCATCTTTGCGGTTGTCTACTTGACGATCATGTTTTACTACAGCGTTCCATTGACCTGGGTTGCTTTGGCGGTGCTACCTTTGTTTGCCTTGCTTACCCTGATCGCTACTCCTATTCTGCGAGGCTGGCTGAATGAAACCTTCAACCGGAGTGCGGATAGCCAATCCTTCTTAGTTGAAACAGTAACGGGCATTCATTCAGTCAAAGCCCATACCGCAGAGCAAGTTTCACGAGAACGCTGGGAAGGCTTGTTTGCCCGATTTGTTCGCACTGGCTTCAAAGCTTCTACCACCTCAAATATCAGTAACAATATCGCCGATTTTCTGACGCATCTTTCTTCCCTGATTATTCTTTGGTTTGGAGCGAAACTTGTCATTGAACAGAAGCTCACGATCGGTCAACTAATCGCCTTCCAGATGTTATCCAGTCGGATGACTGGGCCGCTCTTGCGCCTGATTCAACTTTGGCAAAACTTGCAACAGGTGCTATTGTCTGTCGATCGCATTGGGGATATTTTGAACACGGCTCCCGAAGCTGAAGCAGGCAGCGGCTTGGTATTACCCCCCTTGCGAGGACAAATTGAGTTTGATCAGGTTTTCTTCCGCTATCACCCCCAACAGGAACCCGTGTTACGAGGCATATCGTTCTCCGTTGAACCAGGGATGCTAGTGGGTGTTGTAGGACGTAGTGGCTCTGGAAAAAGTACCCTATCTAAACTGATTCAACGCTTGTATCCCGTGGAATCTGGTCGCATCCTCATTGATGGGTTTGATATCAAGAGTGCTGATTTGGCTTCCCTCAGGCAACAAATTGGGGTTGTTTTGCAAGAAGACTTTATGTTTAACGGCACCATCTTTGACAACATCAGTCTTGGCCATCCTGATGCCACGGCTGAAAAAGTGGTTGAAGCTGCTCGCTTGGCGGCTGCTCATGATTTTATTAGTGAACTCCCTCATGGCTACGAAACCAACATTGGAGAGCGGGGTACAGCCCTCTCTGGTGGCCAACGGCAACGCCTAGCGCTGTCTCGCCTATTTCTTTCTCAAGCTCCAATTTTATTACTGGACGAGGCCACCAGTGCTCTGGATAGTGAGACAGAACAGCAAGTTCTGCAAAGCTTGCAAAGAGTTTCAAAAGATCGAACGGTATTCCTGATTGCCCACCGCTTTGCTCCTTTAAAGAAAGCGGATCTGATTGTTGTGCTGGAAAAAGGAGTGTTAGTGGAAAAGGGAACTCACGATGAATTGCTCCGTAGTAAGGGATTATACTACTCGCTTTATCAGCGCCAGCAAGCAGCCGTGTAATCGACAGTAAAACTACTTGGAGTACCCGTCACTAGGCAAATCATTTGCAAAAGTTCAATAAATTTACCGCTCCCTGCTTGGAAATCAGATCAACTGGGGAAACCTATTAGGGCGAATGTAGAGGGTTTAACAATGGCTGACAATGGTATTTTCGATAACACAGCTTTAGGTACTCAGCGCATTATTAATGCAACTGCAGGCATTCAAATATTTTCCAATAGTGGCACAGATAATAGTTTTTCGCTGGGGCCAGGGGACACAGATGACTACTACAAACTGACGGTGAGCCGCAGTAGCAACGTCATTATCAAACTGAACTCTAGTGGCGGTAATGCAAGTGTTTCTTTGCTGACCTCTGCAGGTGACCCAAATACTACGGTTGTGCCCAGCAGCAACAACCCGAATTCGCTAGCGGATGCGATCGTGACCGACCCAGCAGCACCTCTACAAGTAGGAGAGACTTACTATATTAGGGTCTTTGCCAATAATCCCGCTACCACCATCAACTACACCTTATCAGTTGAAACCATTCCCACAACCCGTGCTGACATCCTATGGCGCAATTATGGTTCCCCGGCCCAGGGTGGGGGATTAACCGGTATTTGGTATATGGATGGTACCCAAGTTGTTAGGACAAGCCTTCTTAACCCCGGTTATGTTGATACATCCTGGTTTCTCTACGGGATCGGGAACTTCGACGGAACTGGCAACCCCAACTACATCTGGCGGCATGCATCTACAGGCACCAATGGTATTTGGTTGATGGATTCCACAGGCGCTTCTCTACAAAGTAGCGTGTATTTACCTGCGTTCTTGAGCAACGGATGGTACCCCGGTGGGATAGCAGATTTTAATAACGATGGTCAACAAGATATTTTGTGGACAAATGCGCTGGACGGTACCCAGGTCGGCTTATGGTTTATGAATGGAACCAGCGTTGTCTCATTCCAAGCCATTGACTCAATGGGAGATCCGAACTGGCTGATTGAAGCGGTAGCTGACTTTAATGCGGATGGTAAGCCCGATCTCTGGTATCGGAATTTTGCAACCGGAGAAAACTTGATCTGGTTGATGAATGGAGTACAGTATCAAAGCCTGGTCAGTCTGCCCTCTTTGGATCCTAATTTTGATGCGAGAGGAGCAGGTGACTTTAATGGAGATGGCAAGCCGGATGTAGTTTTCCGTAATAGGACTACTGGACAGGTTGATGTGTGGTTTATGAATGGAACCAGTTTTCTATCCTCTACCACCATTACTGCTGTCGACCCCATCTGGGATATTAGCGGAATTGTTACAACTTCCCAAAAGCTAGATCTAGCAGGTGATACTGCCAGCACAGCCTTTAATATTGGCAAGCTAGATGCAACCGCTAATTACAGTAATATCCTTGGCCCCTCTAATACCAACGATTACTACTCCTTCACTTTAGATGAACAGTCCGTGGTTTCTATCACCACAACAGGGACAGGTCTAGCTGCTGCCACACAGATCCAAATTGAAACGGCAGATGGTACAGTTTTGGGAACCTCTACCGCCAATGGTGCGGATGAACAAAAGATCACCTATCAAACGCTTGATCCCGGAACTTACTTTGTGCGTGTTATTTCGTCTGGATCAAGCTCCATCAAGTACAACATTAGCATTGGAGCAGCACCGCAATTGCCGGTAAACCTTTTCCTGCCAACCACTCCTGCACCGCTGCAATTACAAACACTGGCTGGAGCGACCATCACACCGACTACACCTGTCAGTGTCTTAACTCCCTATACCTTAAACGTCAATTACAACGTTGAATATACAGGTAGACCATTAAGTTCGTTCAAGTTAGCCTTTTTCCTGTCCCAAAATCCGGCTGGTACACCGAATGACTACCGCTTTGACTTAAATAATGATGGACTGCGCAACACCAACGACTTTATCACCATCACCAATCAACCTCCCGGTACGGTAGTTTCAGGAACAACCCAGCTAACCTTACCCAGCAAAGAGGATCCGTTCTGGGTTCAAGATGGGACTTACTACATTCGCATTGTCTTAGACCCAGAAAATGAAATTCCTGAGGCGGATTTGCAGGGTGTTCCCAAGGAAGATGATAATCAGACTTCTGTTGCCATCCAGGTACGCGATGCCAGATTACCGGATTTACGTCCCGACAACTTCACTGCCCCCACTGCAGGCACGAAGGGAGGCCAGATTACAGTTTCAGGCAATATCAGCAATATTGGAACGGCAGCCTCTGATACTCAAAATCCGCCTGGCACTACTTTTGAGGTTAAATTCTATCTATCCAAGGATAATCAACTTTCTGGAGCAGATTTCTTCTTAGGCAGTTCAACCTTGAGTCCGATCCTTGCTGGTGCTCAAACTCCCTTCAGCCAATCCGTTACCCTACCAACAAACTGGGGAGGCTATACTCAAGCTCCACTAGACAACAATTATTATCTGATTGTGATCGTGGACGAAGATCTGGAGTTGAATGAACTAACAGGTGGTATCGCAAACAATGTGACCAGCAAGCTGATCAGCATTGTTTAGGAATTATGCTTTTGCATTTGTGGGCCAGTCCAGACACTGTTCAGGACTTGCCCATAAATCAGGGGGCGATCGCCTGTAGTCCGCGTGGTTTGTCCATGCACGTCAACCGTCCAGTGAGGCCAATGCTCTTCTCCCAGGATACCGGCTCGGAACAATACTTGTTCAGGATAAAGCTGGCTCCAACCGAGCAAAACCGCGTTAGTATATTGGATCCGGGTAGGAGCTACAGTATAAACCTGATTCCCATTACGGTCTACAATTACAGCATAGTCAGAGGCAAGATCTGAGCCAAAGAGCGATTCAAATTCACGGGCTAATAGGCGATCGCCCGAAGCGGACCAGGAAACAGGAATCACCATAGAAATTCTTCCTAACAAATCTATCCCGGTATCCAGGAAAGGATTATCTGCCAGGGGAGCGGAGGGAGTAATCGCTTGTAAATCCCCTGTCCGCAAATTCTCTAGAAACAACACACTTGTCACGCAACTCTGAAAATATTTTGGCTCCACCCGAATCTGAATTCGACTGTAGGCCGCATAATCCTGATCTGGAGAGATCAAAGACTGACTGCGATAGTAATACAATCTAGAGAGACTGCCCGAACTACCAGCCGTTATCGTGGCCAGTACCCAACCCCAGGGGATTGGATGGGGGCTATCCAAAGGATCGATTTGCCTGGACTGGTAAGACATAAGGGAACCGGAAGACAAGAACCAATTAGATACAAAATGACCACCTGAAGTAATTTCGTTCAGGAAATGGGAAACACATCATTTTATTGACTAAAAATCAAAACGATTTTTAGGATTTGGGAGAAATTTTCTACAACCTATCCTGGCGGCTGAGCATCTGTACTTTCCGAAACTGTTTCAGAACGAGATACCCTGTCTGAATCTGAGGAAATAACCAGATAGGCTTTGGAGAAAACTTCAGCAGGAAAGCTTACCTCATGTATAGCAAGCATTATTGACGAATTACGATCTTGTGGCCTAAGTTTCCAAGAGATTTAAGCTTTAAAGACGCGAAAGCAAATTATCTGCTGCCGGTCAGCAAGCTAGCCATATTTAGTAAAGTAAAGCTTTTTAGTCTCAGAAGACACCAAGCGAGGGGAGTAGATGAAAATAGTATTCTTTGGCACGCCTGAGTTTGCTGTTCCCAGTCTTAGCAAACTGCTGGTTCATCCAGCTTTTCAGGTGCTGGCCGTGGTGACTCAACCCGATAAGCGCCGGGGTCGAGGTAACCAACTGATGCCTTCTCCCATTAAAGCTTTAGCCCTACAGCATCAATTGAGCGTCTGGCAACCCAAAAGTGTCAAGAAAGACGAGGAAGCATTAACAAAACTTCAGGAACTCCAGGCAGATGCTTTTGTCGTTGTGGCTTACGGTCAGATTTTGTCCCAATTCATTTTGGATATGCCACGTTTGGGATGTGTAAATGCTCACGGTTCTATCTTGCCTAAGTACCGAGGTGCTGCACCGATTCAATGGAGCATTTATCACGGTGAACAGGAAACGGGTATTACCACCATGTTAATGGATGCCGGAATGGATACTGGGCCAACGTTGCTGGAAGCTCGCACCCCGATTTTACTTCTAGAGAATTTTTATGATTTAGCAGGCCGTTTGGCAGAATTGGCGGCTGATTTATTAGTTGAAACGCTGCTGAAACTGGAGCAAGGAACGCTACAACCTGTCCCGCAAGACAATGCTGAGGCTACCTATGCCCCCCTGATTCGGAAAGTTGATTATGAGTTGAATTGGAGCCGTACCGCGATCGCTCTGCATAACCAAATTCGGGGATTTTATCCAAACTGTGTGACCCAATTTCGGGGAGAACCCTTAAAAATTAGGGCAACGGCTCCCTTAGGACCAACCTATTGGCCTCAGTTACCTGCAGAAATCAGCAGCTTAGCGACGGACTGGCAGAAATGGCAGGAGAAACCCGCTCAGCCCGGAGAAATTGTTGCGATCGCAAAAGGGGTAGGCCCGATTGTCCAAACTGGAAATGGCCTTTTGCTATTGCGTGAGGTGCAGCTTCCTGGCAAACGCCCTCAGTCAGGCATAGATTTTGCCAATGGCAACCGCTTGATGCTGGGAGAGCGATTGAATTACAGATAAAGCCTGTGAAAGTATGGAGTCTTAGTTAGAAGGAGAGAAGTATCGATACGGTATACGCTGCTTGTCTTAATACTTCTTTCATAAAATTAATCAGTATCTTTACGGCTTCTTCGCACAATTTGCTAGGGAGCACACCCAACAAACGATATAACAATTACATGAATTCCAGTCATTTCCTCCGGATTTTTTAGCGGAAGAACGAAGAGAGAATATCTTGTTGGATTACAGCCAGAGCATAGAGGTGACCACTGTTTGATCTATCTACAGGTTCTGTAGTTTTGAATGGAAAGTAGTTTTGAATGGAAAACTGTTAAAAACGGGCACACTACTAACGTCAGCATCGTTAGTCTGTTCTAAATTCCTAGAAAGAGATATCCATCTGTAAAAACAGTGGAAGTTCAATTCCAAGTACGAACTATTGTGCCTAGCCAACCAGACGTATGGGTGAGAGTGATTGATGACCAAAGCTCAATTCAATTCTGAGCCGGAGAGACCGGATCAAAAGTCCTCTTTAACCCTCAAACAGCGAGCCATCCGAGGGTCTTTATGGACATTATCTGGCCATGCCTCCAGCCAGCTTTTGCGATTGGTGAGCAATTTAATCCTGACCCGACTGTTGTTTCCAGAAGCATTTGGATTAATGGCTCTGGTACAAACCTTCATCATTGGCCTGGAAATGTTTTCCGATGTGGGTATTCGGCCCAGCATTATTCAAAATCACCGGGGCAAAGATCCAAACTTCCTCAATACAGCCTGGACTATCCAGGTCATGCGGGGATTTCTGCTATGGCTAGGCGCTTGTTTAATGGCAATTCCAGCAGCCAATTTCTTTAACCAACCCATGCTGGTGTATTTGTTGCCTGTAGTTGGCATAGGGTCAGCGATCGCAGGCTTCAACTCCACAAAACTTGCCACCGTGAACCGTGATTTAGACCTGGCGCGATTAACGATCCTCGAATTAGGGAGCCAGATCATCGGAATCGTTGTCATGGTGATTGCTTCTTGGCTGACTCGCTCTGTGTGGGGACTGGTAATCGGCGGATTAGTTGGGTCTTTCACCACGATGATCCTCAGCCATCTGGCTCTTCCTGGTCCCCGAAACTCCTTTCACTGGGATCGGGAATGTTTCCAGGAACTGCATCGCTTTGGTCGCTGGGTATTTATTAGCACTCTGTTGACCTTTTTGGCTGGACAGGGCGATCGCCTGCTCATCGCCCGGTTTTTAGATGTTCGTTTTCTGGGAATTTATACCGTGGCGCTTAGTTTATCCAGGGTCACCGCAGAAGTGATCAATATGGTAGGCGATCGCGTGTTGTTTCCTTCCTACGCCGAGATAATTCGTGAACGGCCCGACCGTTTATATCTGGTGCTACGCCAATCTCGACTGTTGCTGATTCTCATTAGTTGGGCCGGTTCCCTGTTTTTTATAGTATTTGGCAAAACTCTGATTGGTATTTTGTACGATGGACGCTACGCGGAGGCTGGATGGATTTTGCAGACCCTGGCGATCGGAGCTTTGGTGGCCCGTGTGGGCCACACTTACGACAATGTGTTGTTAGCCAAAGGTCATACTATGACGATCTCTGGCTTACTGGCAACTCAAACGGTAATTCAACTCAGTGCCATGATTTTAGGCAATTACTGGGCTGGGCCTCATGGAGTGATCATTGGCATTGCAGCAACAGGGTGGCTGATGTATCCCTTCATTGCTATCTGTCATGCTCGCCAATCTGTCTGGCAACCTGAGCTAGATTTGCCGCTTATTGCCGTCGCTATCGGCATTGCAGCTTTAGTCATGCCTCACTAGGTAAGTTCTTTATCGAATATTGATGTAAAGCTATGTCACTCTCACCTGTTGTTTCGGTATTAATTTCTGTTTTTAATGCTGAGCGATATTTAAGACCTGCTATAGACAGCATTTTGAATCAAAGTTTTCAGGATTTTGAGTTATTGCTACTGGATGATGGTTCAGTTGATGGTTCCTGGAAAATTTTGCAGGAATATGCTGGGAGGGACCCTCGAATTCGGATAACTCGTCGTGAAAATCGAGGTGTACCCAAATCTCGCAATGAACTGCTGGCCATGGCTAAGGGTGAATTTGTGGCAGTGATGGATGCAGATGACATTGCCCTGCCCGATCGCCTGACTCACCAGGTCGAATTTTTGCACCATCATCCTGAGGTAGTCTGTGTTGGGGGCAGCTACCAACTGATTGATGAAGCAGGTCGGTTGCTATTGAGCCGATTTGCTGTTCCGGAGACAGATGCTGAAGTTCAGGCTCAGTTATTGGCTGGATTTGGGGGAATGCACCATCCCTGTTTGCTGATCCGACGATCGGCCATGCTACAGGTTGGTGGCTATACCGAAACGATGATCACCGGATCTGACATTGATCTGTGTCTGAAACTAGGCGAGGTCGGTCAGCTCGTTAATTTGAGAGAGCCTGTGTTGCAATACCGGGTGCATAGCCAGTCTCTCACGGAACGTAATTATACCCGTCCTCGGGAAGAAGTTAGGGCGGCCTGTGAGCGGGCCTGGAAACGGCGGGGAATTACCGGTGAATTTAAGGCTGTAGGGCCACGTCGTCCCGGTAGCGATCGCCAATCTCAGGAAACCTATGCCCTACTCTATGGTTGGTGGGCCTTTAACAGTCGACAGCGAGGAACAGCGATTCATTATGGGTGGCGAGCAGTTCAGTTAGCACCGTTCAACCTTAAAGCCTGGAAATTGTTTGCCTGTGCTCTACTTAAACCCCTACCAGATGCAGAGGAGCAAACCATATGACCCCAATGCCCCGTGTGTCTGTTCTCATGCCCGTCTACAATGCACAACGCTATGTGGCTGAAGCGGTTGAAAGTATTCTGCAACAAAGTTTTGGTGATTTTGAGTTATTGATTACAGATGATGGTTCTTGCGATCGTTCCTTAAAAATTTTGCAATCCTATGCTTGTAAAGACTCCCGCATCCGGCTGCGGAGCCAGATCAATCGAGGATTAACCCGTACTCTCAATGCCATGATTCAGGATGCACGCGGCGAGTACATTGCGATCCTAGAACATGATGATGTGGCCCTCCCAAATCGATTAGCCGATGAATTAGCCTTTTTAGACCAGCATCCAGAAGTCGTTTGCGTCAGTGGAGCGCAGGACTTAATTGATGAGGCTGGACGTTTTCTTACCTGCTTGCAGTTACCTCAAACAAATGCCGAGATCCAACAGGCAGCTTTGGCTGGTCATGGCAGCATGTGCCATCCCGGTGTCATGATGCGGCGCTCTGCTCTTTTGCAAGTCGGTGGTTATAACGAAACAATGGGATTAGCCCACGATCTCGACCTATGGCTACGACTGGGTGAAATTGGGGAACTGGCAAACCTACCCCAACCTGTTGTCCGGTATCGCCTCCATAGTGCCTCCCTGAGTGAAAAATACTGTGGCAAACAGCGGCAGGAAGCGTATTTGGCGTGTGAGCAAGCCTGGAAGCGGCGCGGCATTGAGGGGCATTTTGAAGCCAAAGAACCCTGGAGACCCGGAAAAGACAGACGTTCTCGCCACAAGTTTATGCTGCAGTATGGTTGGTGGGCGTTTACCAATGGCCAAAAGCGAACTGCTTTGATTTATGGATTTCGTGCGATCTATGCATTACCATTTACTCCTGAAGGTTGGAAGTTGCTAATTACAGCGGCATTCAAAAGCGGTGCAGATTGTTTCCAGGCAAAACTCTAGTTTTGTACATTCACCTAGCACAATTTATCCGGTAGTTATGCAATATCCCAGTCCGGCTTCTGTCAATTCTGCCCTGCTAAAACAGCCGATCGTCAGCATCATCATGCCAATGCGGAATGCAGGGGCTTTCGTGGATCGTGCTCTGGCTTCGATTCTGCAGGAATGTGAAATTCCCCTAGAAGTGTTGGTGGTGGATGATGGGTCTACGGACGGTTCAACAAATCGAGTAGGAACGATCGCGGATCCTAGAATCCGCCTGATTTCTGGCCCGCAGCAAGGCATTGCTGCGGCTCTCAATGCTGGACTAGCTCAGGCTAAAGGCGACATTTTTATGCGCTGTGATGCCGATGATCTATATGCTCGTGGTCGCATCCAGCAACAGGTAATGTGGTTGCTCAATCATCCTGACTTTGTGGCGGTCTGCAGCAGTTATACCGCCATTGCCCCAGCGGGCTGGGAAGTGATTTCCTTTCCCTGCGGCTCTAAAGCAGAAGAGATTACGAAAGAGTTACAACAGGGAGTAACCCGTACTCACCTCTGTACTTATGCAATTCGTATGCCTGCCATGCAAGCTCTAGGTGGTTTTCGGCCTTACTTTGGCACCGCAGAAGATATTGATCTCCAGCTACGGTTGGGAGAGTTTGGCAGAGTTTGGTATAGTCCTGAGACATCCTATTACTACCGCCTGCATAGCACTTCAATTACTCATACTCAGAGCCTACCGGAACAAGAATTCTTTAAATCTACTGCCCAGGAATTCCAGCGGCAACGGCTCACAAGGGGAAGTGATGATTTACAACGAGGTTGTCCGCCTGTTCTCACTGCTCCGCTTCCTGGCCCTGTTTTTTCTTCGGAAGAGCATATTCATGGGCTATTGGTTGGTTCCGCCTGGAGTAAGCACGCTGAGGGACGGAAGTTTCAGGCTTTAAAAATTGGTCTGAGAGCGACCATGATTTATCCTACTTATCTTGAAAGTTGGCGAAGTCTGCTCTTGCTGTTGCTAAAGCCAGTGCCTAAGCCAGCCTACTCTCCTGCCACAGACTTAGTCGCTGAGCGTTGTGGCGCAAAGCGATCGTCCTAAATTGAGTAGCCACTTAATTGACCTTTCCAGCCAGTGTTTCATAAAACCGACAGGTTCCACATGGCCCTTCTGGGCTGACGGCACAGCGGATGAGTTCTGAACGCGCATTAAAGCGGCAACTGGCGTCACCAAGCACCCAATGACCGTTGACTAAACTCCGTTCTGAAAGCCGAGGAGATGACTGAACGTAGAGAGAAATCTGGTGTAATCGGTAGCGACCTGCTCGCAGTTGGTAACGGTGACGACGTTCCAAAACCGTATAAGTACGTCCTTCCACCTCCAGAAAAGAGCCTGGTTGCGGCATCCAATCTAACTGAACACTACCCAAAGAGCGTTTTGGGTGAGTCAAAATCACCTCTGTAGAAAGGTTCAGTGCTTCCATTGCCATTCTAATAAATACGCATGGTTTGATGGTATCGCACTCTGGATTCTGGCTGGGTTCCTCCCATGTCATGGCACTGGTTCAACTTTGTGTTTCGATATACTCCCCCTGGAGTGTGTTATACATAGTGAGGTGTTGTTGAGGTTTTTTTAAGAAAATCTTTGCAGCTTAATTACCTACCTAAGGCGGTCAGCCTGTGGCAGGTTTTTTATTGCCTAACCATCGGGTACCTGTCACCCCTTGTTCTACAAGAACTCAGTTGCAGATAACCAGTGTCTGGAGATTGGGCACTGTGTACTTCTGACCTCAAGCAACTGTTCCTTATCTGTTCTCATCTGAAATTCAGGAGAAAAACATCCTACATGACCGTTTCATCCCCGTCTCCCAGAGATTTTGCTGTTCGCCCTGATCCAGAAATGCGCTTGCGCGATATTCTAAAGACTTTGCCAAAAGAGTGCTTTCAGAAAAATCGTTGGAAAGCCTGGACAACTGTAATCATTAATATTTGCATGGTAGCTTTGGGCTATGCTGCGATCGCCGTAGCTCCCTGGTTTCTGCTGCCCCTGGCCTGGATTCTGACAGGAACAGCCTTAACCGGGTCTTTCGTCATTGGTCACGATTGTGGTCATCGTTCGTTTGCGAAGCGTCGTTGGGTTAATGATTTGGTTGGGCATAGTGTGATGTTGCCGCTGATCTACCCGTTTCATAGCTGGCGGATTTTGCACAACAAACATCATGCTCATACAAACAAGATGGATGTGGACAATGCATGGCAACCTTTAAGACCAGAGGTTTATAAAAGCTTGCCTGCTCCCTTACAGTTTGGCTATCGCCTGCTCAGAGGATGGGGATGGTGGCTCGCGTCTATTGTGCATTGGGTTAAGTTGCACTTTGATTTGAATAACTTTGAGCCAAAGGATCGACAAAAGGTTAAGTTATCGATCGCGGTTGTGGTCATTTTTGCGGCGATCGCCTTTCCACTTATGTTTGCCACAGTTGGCCTTTGGGGCTTTGTGAAGTTCTGGCTGATGCCCTGGCTGGTGTATCACTTCTGGATGAGTACCTTTACCCTGGTACATCATACTGCGCCAAATATTGCATTTCAGGAACCAGAAGACTGGAATGCAGCCAAGGCCCAGCTTTGTGGCACTGTGCACTGTACCTATCCAGGTTGGGTAGAATTCTTGTGCTACGACATCAACGTCCATATTCCGCACCACCTTTCCACCGCCATTCCTTCTTATAATTTGCGGCTGGCTCACCGCAGTTTGCAGTACAATTGGGGGGTCTATCTGAACGAAACGCGCTTCTCCTGGTCACTAATGCAGCAAATTTCAGGCCAGTGTCATCTCTATTCCCCTGATGGCGGGTATCAGTCCTTCCGGGAGTTCCACAATCAGTAAGTGGGTTAGCTAGCGCTGGCAACTTAAAACCTTCGCCTCGTGCCAGATTCCTCAGTGACCAATGACCGTAAACTTAGTGCGTCATAATCAAAAATCAAGGCTATCCTGGGGCTAGGTTGAAGCATAAGTAGGGAGTTGCCAGCGATGAAAGGGCAATTATGGTTTAGTTTTCTCGGCATCGCCGCTCTCCTGGTGGGTTGTTCCGGCAGCTCTGGGGGAGATCAGGCTCAGTCTCCACCAACGGTGGAACTAGCCAAATCTCAGCAGTTTGCCAATCCCGTCGTGACTCAGGCTCCGGCGAGAGCTAATCGAACTGCACTTGTTCCAGGTCTGTTACAGCCTACCAATGCTGCAGCTCGGATGCCCAGTATTGTTGTGGGTCGCCGCGATCCCTTTGCGATCGTTCCCAGCTCAGTACCGCCGATCGTGGTTGCAACAGCCACCCCTGCAGCTCCCAAAGTTGCCGTCGCGCCTTTGCCTGCTCCTACTGTGGGCAAGTTGCCGCCTGCAGCTAAGTTGCCGCCTATCGCCTTGCCACCTTTGGCTGCCAGATCTCCTCTGGGTGCTTTACCAGATCTTCCCAACTCAGCGGCCTTGCCTCCCGTTAGTGTTCCGGCAGTTCCAGCAACTCCAGTCAAACCACCTTCACGAACTTCTTTAGCCGATGCGATCGAAGTCAGCGGTGTGGTGCAGGTCGGGGGCAAATGGAATGTGATTGTTAAGGAACCAAATGCCAGCAGTAGCCGTTATGTAGCGGTGGGAGATTATTTAGAAAACGGTAAAGTTTTGGTTAAGCAGATCGTGGCCACCGAAAATTCGAGTCCTGTGGTAGTTCTCCAACAAAACGGGGTTGAGATTCGTAAGTCTGTGGTCTAGGCTTGAGAAAAGCTTGATGCACCCTGGCTGTTGGAACAATGAATGAGCCGAAACCGAATGCTCATGGCTATGAATGCCATAGTTTGAATTACCAGGATATGTATGTATGCCCTGTGTGTCGGCATGGACACATTTCGGCGATCGCCTTGATGGATGCCTTTGCCTGTGATTTTTGTCGTCACATTTTCACGGCCAATCTACGGGATCAGTCGATTCGGGTAGAGGATAGTTCTCAACCGATGACCTGGCGCTGGAATGGGCAGTCCTGGCAAGCGGCTAATCGAGTCGATCAAGATTTGTCGTTGATCGTTTGGTTGGTGGGAGTAGCGCTCGTTGCCTTGCCGCCGACTTTAGTCTGGCTCTCGTCCCATACCTTTCCACCCATGCGAGGCAGTGCCTGGTACTGGTTTCCAACGGTTTGGGTAAGTCTCGCATTTTTCTCGCATTTCTCTTTTGTCGTGTGGTTGCTAGTGGAGCATTACCAACTGCCCATTTATGTGGCAGGCAAGGTGAGGCTGCAACGGTGGCTGGGGAGACGAGTTTAATTTGGTACGAAAGATGAAATAGGAGATAGGACTACTCTTAATACCCTGACTCCCTGGAAGTCTGTTCTAAGCGTTTGATTAAAGTGGTGATCGTTAACCGATCTTTGGGAGTTAACTTTTGCTTCTTTAAACCAGCGATCGCGGCTCCTGGATTTTGTTGTGCGGCTATCAGCAAGGAATTCCAGGTCATGAGTTCCGTTTGAGCCGGATGTAATTGTAGGGCTGTCTTCACTCGTTTTGCCAGTCTTCCCGGATCGCCTTTCAAGATAGCCAGCGTTTCCTGGCTGGCTTCCGCAGACGCTTGAAACGCCAACAGCGCAGATTGCCAGCGTCCATCAATCAAGTTGGCCATCACCTGTTGTCTCGGACTGGCCCATGATCCTTCAGCCTGTACTTTTGTTACCTGGGCGTGCCAGCGGACGACATCCATCTGAGCCTGCACTGCCTCTGTCCATTGTTTTTTGGGTAATTGCTGTTTCAGCACTTGCAATTCCTTTAGGCTGGTTGACCATAACCCACTCCGGGCTAATAGCATCGCATCCCGGTAAGCCCGATTTTGCAGTACCGGATCGGTCAGGGACACTGCTTCCAACTGGACGGGACTGGAAATAAATTTGAATGGCTTCACCTGATAGATTTCAAACTCAGGTTCCAGCCCCAGGGTGTGATTCACAATTAACTCTGGATTGCTGTTGCCAGTGACCTGTTTCCAGAAGGGTGCTTCTCCTGTTGGGCTAGTCCATTGCAGTTTGACCGCCAGATGTTGATGTTTTGGATAGTAATGAATGATTTGCCCATAGGCGATCGTGTCATTGCCCCACTGCCGCTGCCCACTTAAATTCAACCAGATTCCCTGTGCCGGAACTTTCCCTTCAAACCGACTGAGATGGGCCAGGGGAAGCGCATGGCTGGAGCCTTGACTATCTGAATGAGCATCCACTAGGGAGGCAACTACAAAGGATTCTTCTGGGCTTTTTACAGCTAACTGGTTGACCAGATAGTAAGCACTTTCTCCTTGCGGAGTCTGGCTAGCAGGGAAGGTTTGATAAACCCGCAATTCCACGACACGATCGCAATCTGTCTGACAATTCGCCTGAGATTTCAGAACTGGCAGCAACAGATCCGTAGCGGCTGATTTGCCGTCCAAAAAACTGACCCCTTTGCCTAAGGGAATTGGTTCTCCAGTCCGTTGCCCTGCTCTGTTCAGAGCATCCCGGATGTCATGTAAGGTTTTGGGAGTGGCTTCGGTAATTCGTAACGTAATCCAGCCTGGTATCCAGCGATTTACCCAGCTAAAGAATTGAGGACTCAGCAGCAGCTGCAGACCCACTTGCCCCATCCTAACCAGGCCCGCGATCGCAAGTCCACACAAGGCGATCGCCAGCAGTATTTCCCAGATAGCTCTACGAGAAAATTGTTTTTTCGGTGGAGCCACTACTTGGGGAGTCGCAACCCGTTTTGGCACCGACGTTGAACGAGACGAAGCTGAGGTTGGTAATTGCTTGGGAGCAGAGTGACCATCCTGGTGACGATTGGGAACCGAACTTGACGGACAGATTGCCATGTAGCACAGAAAATACAAAGATGCGCCTTAATTTAGCGGCAATCGATCGGAATGTCACAGGAAATCTGAAAACATTTTGGATTTGCGATTTTAAACCTAGCCCAAGTCCAGATCAAAACTGCCTCCCACCGTCCCGTCATCCCATCACTTCTTAGCTAAGCGTTCTAGCTCTTTTAGTAAATGTTGACCCCATTTGGCTGCCAGTGAGGGGTCGGTGAAGGGGATGGAACGGGGAGAAGAGCGATCGCGACAGATAAATTCCAGTGCTGCCCGTCCTTGAGCAGGGGGATTTTCCAGGGAAGCAGGTTGGCCATTGACTTGTAGCTGAATTGATTCTACTGACTGCAAAGAGAAGGTTTCCAGATCGATCGGGCCTTGGCGAGTCGGTTTGCCCCAGGTGAGAGCATTACCTTTTTGTCCCAGTACTGCGTAAATATCATATTTGGCGCGATCGAACTGCTTCGCCCAGGTTTGATAGGCTTCAACTTTCTGAAATTCACGCCAGCCAATCCAGGCCAATCCAATAAAAAAGGCTAACAGGGGCAACCAGAGAAGACCGCGTTCCATAAGGGTAGGTGGGTGGATGGGTGGATGAGGGGTGGGTGATGGACAGCTAACTCAAACCTTAGAACTCTTAACTCTCCACTTTCAACGCTTAACTATCTGAAACATGACTACGGCTTACAGAGGGGAAGGGTGTGAGCTATGGTGGTAAGCAGTCCTAACCGTAGGCAGATGTTATGAAAAAGGTTTTGCTGCTAGTTTTATTTTTAATTGGGTTGAGTTGGGCGTTGTCCAACTTTCAGGGATTGGCGGCTAAAGGTAGTTATGACTCGATTATTCTAAATTTTCGCGAGGATGTGGGAGCTGCTCAGGTAGAAAATCAGCTAGACGCGATCGCCCACCAGTTTAATACCTCCCCCCATTACAACAGTGAGTTTTCGTTTAACGATCGCATTTTCATCATGCGGGGTGATGAGCAAACCCTGAAAGCCCTGCGGCGATCGGATGTAGCCAAATACACCGAGTTTATTGAGCCAGATTACGTTTATCATGCCTATTCCATCCCAAATGACCCGGACTACAGCAAACAGTGGAATTTTCGCAGTATCAATATGGAACCTGCCTGGGAACGTACGCGGGGCAAGGGAATTACCGTCGCAGTGATTGATACGGGGATCAGCGCTGTTCCGGATCTGAGCAAAACGAAATTTGTAGATGGCTATGACTTTGTGAACGATCAGGTCGAGGCCAAGGATGATAACGGGCATGGCACCCACGTCGCTGGGACGATCGCCCAATCTACAAACAATAGTTTTGGGGTCGCTGGCATTGCTTACGAGGCTGCTCTCATGCCCTTAAAGGTACTCAGTTCCAGTGGTGGAGGCACCGTTGCTGATATTGCCGAAGCCATTCGATTTGCCGCTGATCACAAGGCCGACATCATCAACATGAGTTTAGGCGGTGGTGGGGAAAGCCAATTGATGCAAGAGGCGATCGACTACGCTCACAGTAAAGGAGTAGTGGTGATTGCAGCGGCAGGAAACTCTGCCCGGAATGCCGCTGAATATCCCGCCCGTTATCCCCATGTGATTGGGGTGGCGGCTCTGGATCCATCAGGAAACAAAGCACCGTATTCCAACTATGGGGCGGGAGTGGATATTTCTGCCCCCGGTGGTCTGATTACAGGTGACGATAAATCGGGTGGCGTTCTGCAAAACACCTTGAATCCTCAAACGGGAGAATCAATTTTTGAGGCTTATCAGGGAACCAGTATGGCGGCTCCTCATGTGGCGGGAGTGGCTGCTCTGATTAAGGCATCAGGTGTGACCAATCCCGATGAAATTGAAGCAGTTCTGAAAAAATCTGCCCTGCCTGTGACGGATGACAACCTGAATCACTACGGGGCAGGCAAGTTGAATGCAGCAGAAGCGGTCAAACTGGCTCTCAGCGGCAAAATTACCTTTGAAGATTTCTTCCAGTGGCTGCGGGATAATGGCTACCTGAATCCCCGCTTCTGGATTGATGGGGGAGTAATTGCCCTCTGGCCTAAGCTGATTATGGTGCTTGGCTCCTATCTGCTGGCCTGGTTCTTAAAAAACTACTTCCCGTTCACCTGGACATGGTCTTTATCCACTGGACTGGTCGCGGGTAGCTCTGGACTATTCTTTTTGAAAGGAGTTTACCTGTTTGATGCACCCCAATGGCCGTTCCGATTGGCCGGAAGCTCCATTCCCGAATTGGGCAATGCGTTACAGGCTAGCAATGGACTGAATCCGTTCTTTGCCAGTGTCCTGATTCCTGCCATCCTGGTGGTGCTACTGCTTGGTCATGCTCAGTGGAAATGGTTTGCTGTGGGTACCACGATCGGTGTTGCCGTCTGTCTGATCGTCAGTTCAATTACCGCCCCTACTGTTTTCTGGTTGGGGGATGGTGCGATCGCCCGCACTTTCCTGTGTATGAATGCTCTGCTGTGCTTAGGTCTGGCCTATCTTGTCTTAAAACCGGAGGTTCGCACCCGATGAGTATTCACATTGAGGGTAAGGTTGAACGCAGAGGGTTTGGTCCCGGCACTTGGGCTTTGGTCAGTTCCAGTGGGGACACTTACGAACTGCACCAAGCCCCGCACGATTTACAAAAAGATGGCCTAAAAGTAAAAGTTCGGGGACAAATTCGCGACGATGTGATGACCTTCGCCATGATTGGCCCTGTGCTGGAGGTACAGAGTTTTGAGCTAATGGAATAACCTAAACCAAGTCCAGCTAGAGAACGGTCGTTTTCCGATCAGAGAAACTCCGGTTCTGGACTTGGACAAGGTTTAGTTTGTCTCAGCCAGTACTGCCTGGATGCGGCTTCTGAATTCTCCTTTCGGATGGCCGCCTTTGACTTCACCCAGAATCTTGAAATTATCGGTTTCAGGAGCGTCACACACAATGTAAGTGGGCCAACCCATCTCAGATTTGTCAGGGTACTGAGTCAACAAAATCTTGCGATATTTGCGGTAGGTGGCGGTGTCCTGCATCTTGCAGTCGATAAACTGTAGCCCTAGTTCTTCTACGACTTTCTGGTCATAAAACGACATCTTGTGGCAAATACCGCAGTCTTCTGAAGAAAATTTGATGACGGCTCGATCCATAACACTGATTGCTCCCGAAGCAGTTCGATAAAGGGGGTGGTTTGGAAATGACGATCGCGACCCTGGGGCGATCGCGTTTCTTGAGCTAACCATCCTCTTGTATTCTATGCTGGCTAGCAGAAAACCCCGACTCATCAATGGGTCGGGGTACTAAATCAGGGTGCATTTACCATTAAGGCTTTCGTATAAAAGAAAACCAGATCCGGAGGATTTAGACGAAAATCCTTTGAAGCAAGCCTTTTAGTTTTGAAGTTTCGGTAATGTTTTGATGATTTGGATCTTCGTAAAGACAGCCCATGCCAGAATTTGTGAGAATTTAATTAATATCGATACTTTCTCTCGTTAGATTTGCTGACTCATCTCACTGACTCCACAGTAGCCAGCGCTGCTCCACACCCTGATCTAAATTTCTCAGGGTTATGATGAAGAGGTGGTGTTGCTGTCGTTATTTGTGGGCAAACTGAGACTACCAAATGATTCGATTAGCTCAGTAAATTTTCTACCTGGCTCGATCACCTGGCCCTTGAGTTCTTAAAGATGGGCAAAGCAAATACCTGACGATTAGAGGGCACCATTATCAGCATCTGCACTGTTCTGGGAGGGCTATTGTGACCCAGGAATTTCACCTCTCTATTACGCCAATTCATAATTATGAGTACCTGATACGTACAGAGCAAGTGCCGGATGGCGCTCAATTGGCAGAGAGTTCGGTGATCTGGCCTGTAGAGGATTGGTTAATGGAAGCCAGTCGATTAATGGATGACCCGCTGATGGGATTGCTACGGAGCGGCAGTGCAGAAGAATTCTTGCTGAATGGTGCCAGTACCCATCGCATGCCCTCACCTAGTCGGCACTCCTCTTCTGATAACTTAATTGCCTTTGGACAACAACTGTATACTGCCCTGTTTCAGGGCAGTATACAGGAAAGCTGGATGAGGGCACAGGGAATTGCTCAGCACCAGCGCAGTCGCCTCCGCTTTCGGTTGGGCTTGAAGGGAACTGAGTTGCATCGGTTGCCCTGGGAAGTCATGTATGCAGGCGATCGTCCTTTAGCCAGTGGTACAGGAGTGGTCTTTTCCCGCTATCACTCCAGTTTCTCAGTCCTTAAATCCCGCTTTCCCTTCCACAAAACCCCTGGTTATGAGGCTCATCCTCCTCTGAAAATCCTGATGGTGCTAGCGGCTCCTAACGATCAGGAAATGCTGGCCCTGAAGCAAGAAGCAGAGTATTTGCAACATGAACTGCAAAAGACCAGTCCCCAGGACGGCACCGTTTTATCCGCGATCGAACTCACCATTTTGGAACAGCCTGGACGGGAAGAACTGACTCAAGCCCTTGAGCACAATCACTATCAGGTGCTGCACTATGCCGGACACAGTGATCTAGGAGTGTCGGGCGGCAGTCTTTATTTGGTGAATCGCAAGACAGGGCTAACCGAACTGTTGAGCGGAGATGACCTGGCAGGGCTGTTAGTCAACAACGGCATTCGCATGGCCGTCTTCAATTCCTGTCGAGGCGTGTATTCGGCCACCTCCGAAGCCGCTGATCAGGAGGGGAATTTGGCAGAAGCCTTAGTGCGGCGGGGAATTCCGGCAGTGCTGGCCATGGCAGAACGAATTCCCGATGATGTTGCCCTGCATCTGAGTCGGCTATTTTATCGCAATTTAAAGCGAGCCTTACCGGTTGATTTGAGCCTGAATCGGACTCGTCAGGGATTAATTACTTCCTACGGGTCAGATCAACTCTACTGGGCACTGCCTATTCTCTATCTGCATCCTGAGTTTGATGGCTATGTACAATCCATTCCGGATAGCATCACTGCCTCAAGGATGTCCCTGGATTTCCCTCTAACAGGAGGACTGGATGGGGATACAGACACAGCGTTACCCCCGATTGTCGATCACTCAAACAGTGATTTGCCGTCATCAGGAAATGGGCGATCGCACTTGCCCAAGCCTTCAGAACAGTGGGCCACTGATTATGCTAGCATCCTTCAGGATGCCTACACGGATAGTGAGCCACGAGATAGCCATTACTTCCAGGATGAAGATTTTGTAGAAGAAGATCCCGATCTTCCCGAAGAGGAAGCAGTAGCTCGGCTGGTTTATGAGGTTTCCCAAAGCCCGACCGTCCTGGAACCCGATGAGCCAGATTCCCTTCCTCCAAACAATAACCCCTGGGAACCAAAACCCAGCCCAGATTATTCAGTTTTATTGGCTCCCCCCCTTTCTCAATCAACGTTATCCCCTAGCCGTTCTCCAGTTTCTTTGACCTCTCAGAACAATGAGCATGTAGAGAGCGTTAATGAAGCCAGTCTGGAAGATGTGTTAGACGTGCTCAAAAACATCATGGGCAAGTCAACCGACAAGATGATGGCAGCGCAACGAGCGGTTCAGTCTGATCCCACCAGTGCGGAAGCCTTTACCCAATTGGGTTGGGCGTTGTTTCAGCAAGGCTATCCCAAAGAGGCGAAGATTGCTTACTATAGGGCCATTCGGCTGAATCCTGACTATGCCGATGCCTACAGTCGCTTGGGAGTGGCACTGCATCAGCAAGGCGAAGTCAAGGAAGCCATTCAGGTCTTCAATCGGGCCGTGGAGTTGGATTCCAGCCTAGGGGATGCTCCTACGATTCTGCGGAATCTGCTGCAGGATGACGATCGTCCCAAAGTCTGGCCTGTCCCAGTAGTTTCTCAGCCTCAGCCGAGCTTGTCGAGATCCGCCGAGTCGCACCCTGTCAGACTCCGGAAACCCCTCCTCTGGATTGGACTGGTTGCTGTTGGATTGTCTGCCATCGTAGCCACCCGCCTGTTCGATAGCCAGGTGTTACAGTTCCGAAATTGGTTGTATTCTCCCAGTCCTACAAGCTCTTCCATGGGGAGAGCTAGCCCAGGTCGAGTAGAGGATTGGAGTAGTGTTGATACGGCCAAAGTGCAGGCGATCGCCGCAGAGCAGGTCAGTCAGGGCAATCTGATGGGAGCACAATCGGCGATCGCGGCTTTGCTTGATCGTCGCGCATTACAGGAAGCGGCGACTGTCCTCCAGCAAATCCCCAGCAATCCAGCGAATCCTCCAGCCATTAACTTTTTGAAGGGCAGGATAATCTGGCAGCAATGGCTGGCTGGTAATAAAGATTATAGTGTGGCTCAAGCCAGAGAGTTTTGGGAAGCAGCAGCCAGAGACGAATCAACGGCTCTCTATCAGAATGCGCTGGGTTTTGCTTACTATGCAGAGGGCCAATGGGATCAGGCCGAACAAGCCTGGTTAAAAGCATTACAATCCAGCGAGGGAACAACTCCACTGCAAGTTCTACAACCGGGGGCGATCGATAACTCTACGGCCTTAACGTCTTATGCTGGGTTAGCGATGACTTCCCTGAAAAAAGCAGATACTGCTCCGCCGGATCAGCAAAGAGTCTTACGCGCCGAAGCTCTGAAACTGCGCCAACGAGTTTTAGCTACAGATTCAGCAAACTTCCAACCTGATGCCCTAGGTAAAAACTGGATGTGGTCAGAAAAGGCAATCCAGGATTGGCGATCGCTCCTCCAACAGTCCTAAAAAACTGGTTTCTTTACGGGAGAATCGGAGCTTTTGCAATGGTTCATGAGTTGGTTAACTATGTCTGAAGAGAACGCAGTCGATCCAGATTGGTAGTATGCGCCATTCGGCTTTCTCCTCTATCCAGGGGATGGCTTTGAGCGACTGGCACAACGGTAACTACTGGCTCAGAACCCGATTGGCGAGAAGTTGTAAATGGATCCAGGGGATTCACCAGCGGGGATGAGGGTGCTTCCAATTCCGCAGTCAACCAGGCGATTAAGTCACTGCAAGTCATTTGCTCCTGTATAGTCCGCTGCTCAATTGGCTTCTGAGTCTTTCCCTGAACTGTCTTTTGATGCTCTGGTACCAACACCCCTGATTTCGCTGAGGACTGAACAAAAGTAGGCAACATCGGAAACGGCAGCGGTGCTGTAGGAGAAAACGGCTGCAACTGCCTGGATGATGCAGGATGTTGTCCTGGCTGGGCATCGGCAACTGGCTGTAAGGCTCTGAAAGTCCGTTTTGCTTTGTTTGCTCCGGTTGGTGAAGCAAGCTTGAGATACCGAGTAATCAGGATCGAGCTAGCTGTGCAGGTCAGGGCGATCGCGCCAAACATCCACACCGAAACCCGACCTTCTGGATTGGGCATTGGTAAGGTTTCTACCGCTGGCTCGTCATCGGATGCGATCATGGCAGCGGTACGGTTTGAGGATGCACTGGGGCTTAATAAACAACCCACAGCCACCAGAGAGACCAGAAAAATGGAAGCCCAGACTCCCCCCCAAAAGACCACGGGCCGGGTCTTGAGGAGGTCAGCCATCCAACTCTGGAAACTTGAGCAGTGGTCAAAATCACCACTGGTAGTGTGTAGCCTACTGAAACGAGAATGACTAATGTATGCTTGGGGCAAGCGATGTTTCATATAACCCCGCGAATGCATAAACCGCCGCTATATTAGCCGAATTTTACTGAATGCAACCAAAAATTGCACTACCAACCTAATAACTTCGTAACTTGAGTTGATAGAGTTACTGGATCGAAGGGTTTTGTGATCATACCCCATATTCCTAGGGTCGCAAACCGCTGGCGATCGCTGGGTAGTACTTTGGCAGTCAGCAACACCACTGGAATCTGTTGCGTGGCGGGATCGCGCTGCAATTGCTCAAACACGGAGATATCATCCATATCGGGCATGGAGACATCCAGCAAAATAGCATCTGGAGGATTGGCTTTAGCTAGATTCAGAGCATCCTGACCTGAAGGTGCGGCGGTTACATCCCAACGGCCAAACTTCCGCAAGGCTAACTGAGCCATATCCCGGATATCTTGGTCATCATCCACTACAAGAATTCTTTTTGTTATTCGTCATTGGTCATTGGTCATTCGTCATTGTGATCAGGGTTTCCGATTTCCCCTTGTTTTCCGGATCCTGCTGCAAGGGCAAGGTGAAGTAGAAGGTACTGCCCTGCCCGAGGACACTCTCTACCTAGATCTGTCCTCCATGCTGCTGAATGATACTCTTGCAAATGGCTAATCCCAAACCTGTTCCTCCTTTCTGACGAGCATCAGAGATATCTACTTGCTGAAATCGTCCAAAAATGTTGTTTAGTTTATCAGTCGGAATGCCGCGTCCTTGATCTTTGATGGAGAAGAGGATGTAGGGAGTACCCCATTTCCCATTCTCTATTTCCGCTTTGAGCCACACCATACTACCTGGGGCAGAAAACTTGATGGCATTTGCCAGGAGATTAGTAAGAGCCTGAACAATCGCGTCTGGTGCCGCACAAACCTGGGTATGGATGGGAGTACTGTGTAGGGTAATGTCTGCCTCAGCAGCGATCACTTGCACGCCTTCCATTGCCATTTCTATCAAGTCGCTGACCCAGCAGGGTTCCATGACGAGCTGAACTTTGCCCGATTCCAGCCGCTCCAGATCCACGCGAATAGCTGTCAGGGGAGTCCGGAGTTCGTGGCTGACGATAGAAATAAATTCGTCTTTAATTCGATCCAGCTCGTGGCGATCGCTAATGTCTGTTAATCGTACCAATTGCAGCATTTGATCGCCGACTTGAATTGGTTTAGCCGCCATACTGCCCCAGAAAATCCGCCCTTTCTTCGTTATGTATTCAATCTCCCGGCTCCAGTAGCCCTTCTGCATGAGTTCTGCTCCGATGGCGGCTAATTCCTCTGGAGTGAATTGGGTCTTTTGTAAGGTATTACCCTCAATCCTAATTAAATCCTGTTTACACTCCACCTCAAACATCTCTACGGCACGTTGGTTACAGTCGAGAATTAACTGGTTAGGAGGAGCTTCTACCAGAAAAATGGCATCTGTCGCTTCATTAAAAATGGCTTCTCGTAAATTATGAGCTTTGGTTAGTTCCAGCTCTGCCTGCAAGCGATCGCTAATGTCCTGAGCAAAAGAAGGCACGGAGAGCAGATTTCCCATCTCATCAACACGGCTGAGGTATACCACTGACAGGTAATCACCCGACCATCTTTGGTGTAGTTCCGGTTTTGGATCGAGACGTTGGAGACGGAGCCATTTAACAAAGGAGCTAGTCTGACATTCACATCTTCCAGATCAGCTTCATAGACAAAGTTCCAGTTCTGCCAGGAGCGATGAATCACTTCTGCCGCTGTCCAGCCAAAAGTGCGTTCTGCCTGCTTTGACCAGCGCAGCACCCGGTAATGCTGATCCCATTGCACGATCGCCAGGGGGGAATTTTCAAAGTGGGTATCAAGTTGCTGAATGGCCTGTTCCAGTTTTGTTTCAGCTTGTTTCCGATCAGTTACATCAACTACGACTCCATGCCAAGCAATGTCACCATTTTCTTGTCGCTCGGGGCGGGAATTGGCCTGAATCCATTTGGTCTTGCCAGAGGGAGTGATGATTCGCCATTCATGCTTGAAGGGTTGCATAGAAGCAAGACTTTGGGCAACGGCTTGTTGATAGGATACAAGATCGTCAGGATGTATCTGCTGCAAGGTAATTGTGGCATCCTGCAGCGCATCTGCAACTGGAACTTCATGAATTTCCTCAAAGGCAGGGCTGAGGTATTCGTAACATACCGGGCTATCTGGATATTCCACCACGGTGTAAATGACGCCTGGTGATGCTGCGGCCAGTTTCTGGAAGTGTTCTTCGTTTTGGCGTAATGCCGCTTCTGCCTGTTTGCGATCGCTGATATCCTGCAACATACCATACCAGGCAATATCTCCATTCTCGCGGCGTTCGGGACGGGCAGACACCCGCACCCATTTCACCAGACCAGAGGGAGTGATAATTCGCCATTCATGGGAAAAGGGTTGCAAGGTGGCGGCACTTTCAGCCGCGCAGATATACATTTCGGCCCGATCGTCCGGATGCACCTGCTCAAACGAAAGCTCCGGATATCGTAAGACCTGCTCTGGCTCCAGTTCCTGAATATCCCGGCAGGCCGGACTCATGTATTCAAACTCATAGGAGCCATCGGGATGCTGCAGCAGGATGTAAATTTCGCCAGGAGCCGCATCCGCAATTTTTTGGAAACGGGCTTCACTGTCCCGCAGCGCTTGTTCTGCCTGTGTGCGATCGCTGACATCCTTAAAAATCGACAGCACACATCGTTGCCCCTCCAGGTCAAGCAGTTCGGAGGACATTAATCCTGTTCTGATCTGTCCAGCTCTGGTTCGCAATTTAATTTCAAGATTTCGAATGGGTTGCCCGGTTTGTAACATTTCACCCAATTGCAGAGCCTGTTCCGGTTCTGCTAACAGGTTTAATTCCAGGGCAGTACGACCAATGACTTCCTCACGAGCATAACCAGTTATCTGAACAAACTGTTCATTCACTTCCACGTAGGTGCCATCTTGCATGCTCACAATGTTGACAGCATCTGGACTGGTGCGGAAAATCTTGGCAAATTTATCCTGGGATTCATACAGCGCCAGTTTTGTGCGATCGAAAGCGCGTTGCAGTTGTTCGGCTGTCTAGTTAAAGGATGTGGTCAGAGTTTTGATCTCTGTAATCGGGCTGTCTTCTTTTAAGGATTGCTGCCATTTCCCTTGGGCTAAGGCACGGCTGGCTTGACTTAACCGCAAGATCGGTTTAGTAATCCAGCGCGAGGTGAGGATGCCCAGTCCCGTCGCCACAAATAAGGTCAACCAGGATAGAAACACGGTTTTGGCATTGTTGACCTCGATCGCTGCGGTAAAATCAGACTCTGGCACTACGACGATCGCCAGCCAGTTCAACTCCCCGGTGAGGGGAACGGTACGCACAAAATATCGTTGATGATTGAACCAGAAACTGGCAGACTGAGACTGGTTTAAGGAAACATGGCCTGGTGCCTGCCCCTTAGAGGTCAGCAGATAGGCGGCAGCCGCACGAGGCAGCGGATTTTGGCTTTGCAGAGAAGATAACCGCCGATGCTTCACAGCCACATTTTGAGCATGATTTGGCCTGCGCTGCTGATCAAATGGGACTTCTCCAGTAGAGGTGGCAACCAGCAACCCATCTGGTTCGATCAGAAACACCTGCCCGGTTTTGCTGATCTGCAAATTTTTTAGAAAATCACCGAGTTGGGTGAGATAAAAACTTGCCGCCAAAACTCCACTAAACTTGCCATTGGCATTGTTGAACGGGAACGCATGCATCAGTTGCAGTATGGGAGAGTCTTGCCCCATTGCCAAGGTGAATACCAGTCGCCAGGTGCCATCGGGCGATCGCCGTGCCTTCTCATACCAGGGATTTCCAGGCGGATCATTATGAGGGTCGCAATTCCGGCGGATATCTTGCAGGGCTAAATTTTTGCCATTTTGATCCGCAAAATAGCGATATAACCCCCAATCGCTACCGGTTGGCTTAAATCTGCGAAGAATCAAAAAGTCAGGCTGAGGGCGTTCCACAGCAAGAAATTCACGCTTTTCGTTAACCAGCCCCAGTGCACTGAGGCTGGGCATGAATCGCAACTGTTCTATATAATGGGGTTCTACAGTTTTGAGATTAAACTCATTGATGTATCCAGCCCGAAGAGCAGAGGCATTGGCGCGATTGGCTAGTTTGGCAAACTCCAGATGCTCATTTAACTGGTGAGCGACAAGATGGCCTGTCTCCTCCAGCACTGATTGGCCAGATTTTCGACCGTCTGCTGCCCACTCCGATAAGACAGATACCCCACCAGTGCCACGGCTCCTACGGTTTGCAGCACAAAGGTTATAACCAATACCCAGCGTAAGGGGATACCAGATAGGTAACGGCGAAAGAGACGATGAGCCATGCAAGCAGGAACAGAGAAGGAAAGACCAGCGATCGTAAAAATAAACCAGGTTCAGTCAGAGAATAATCGTTTTCCTATAAGAAAAACTATTTCCTGTAAGAGAAACTATGGTTCTGAACCTGGATAAGGTTTCTATTACTTTTAGAATCAAGTTTAATGAGATTTACAGAAATCAGTTAGCATCTGAGATCGCGTTGCGTAGAAAGCAGCCATTGAATCCCCTCGAAGATATACCTCAAAGATATAACTGACCTGACAGAGTGATTATTTTTACGCAAGCCCCTAAGCGAAAAGTATCTTAAACAAATTTCAATAATTATAATCGAGTCTTTTTATAGTCTGACAGGTTCGTTTGATAATCTGGTCGCTTAGAGGGCGTTTGCAAAGTATCTGGCGGTTAAAACCGCGATTACATTCCCCAAGTCTGCCGACGCAGACTCAATAAAATCAAGGTTTTCAGTAACCTGCGTCGACAGGTTTTCTCCAGATAGCCGCGACTTCAGTCGCCAGGGTGACTCTCAAGTGGTATCTTCCATCATGGGAAAAACTATCGTCTGGCAAGCAGCTAATGAAACGTTGTTTAGTTCTGATTAGTGCCAAAAGTCAGTTCATTATTTGGGCTGGAAGCGGGATTAGCTAATGAACGCACTCCTGGAAAGCATCCGTCAAATCCTGCTGCCTGGGGTCAAAATTGCCAGCCTGGATCCTCACAATCCAGTCATTGTTCATTACGTTCCTTCCCCCTGGCAAGTATTAGGCACTGGAAATTATGCTGCCGTGTTTTACCATCCTGATTTTCCAGATCAGGTTGTTAAGATTTATGCACCTGGTCGTCCTGGGCATCAAGAAGAGATTCAGGTCTATCGCCGTTTGGGATCACATCCCGCTTTTTCGCAACTGCTTTATACCGGAGACGAGTTTCTGGTTCTCAAGCGGTTGCACGGCATTACGTTATATGACGCGATGCATCTGGGCATACCAATTCCCAAACAGGTAATCCAGGATATTGATGAGGCTCTTCGCTATGCTCGTCAACGTGGATTATTTCCCCATGATGTCCATGGGCGGAATGTGATGATGCAAGACGGACGGGGATTGGTGGTAGATGTTTCTGATTTTCTGCACCAGGAGACGTGTTCTGCCTGGAAGGATTTAAAAACAGCGTACTATTGGCTCTATCGTCCGTTCTTAAGTCCGCTACGGGTACGAGTCCCCTATTTCATGTTGGATCTCGTTCGGCTTGTCTACCGTCTTTGGCGGCGGTTCACTAATGCCTGGGGTCACTTCCTCCTAAAGGGTCGGTAACGGCATTGTAGCTTGTTGCAGGGTTTGCAGGGTCTGTTTGACCTGACCCTGGATGAGCAAAGTTTCAGCCCTGCGAATCCCTGCTTCGATGGATGAACAGGCACCACACCGCCACAGGTAAAAGCCACTATTCCAGACGATCGATTGCATTAACTCCGATGGATTGCCATTTAGAAGCGAATTCATGGTTTCTACCAGGTCAGGTACAGAAGTCAGGGGAACATTTTTCGCTTCAAACCCAAAATCGCGAGCATGGAGGTGAAGGCGATCGAGGGGAGGATGGGGGAGTGCGGGTGGGCAGAGGGGTGGCAGAGTGGAGGAATTGCTGAGGCCGATGATGGCGGTACGTTCGCGAGGCAGGTCGCAGCTTCCTTCTAAGCCTTTGACGGTAGTGAGAAGGGTACACCCCGCAGCGCCAGAGCTTCCTGGAACATGAATTCGGTGGGTGGGTGAACAAATCCTGGCACCACATGAGCGCGGCCTGCATAAGGGCACCACATCAACTCCATAGTGGCAAGAGGAGGACGTTTGCCAATTTGCTCCCGATAAGGAACTAATCCGTGTGCCAGGGGAAAATGAGTCGGGAGATAGATAAAACCCAGGCCAGTTTTTTTCCAATACGGTTTGTACTTGAGCCAGGGATAAGCCTATCCAGTCCACACCTAACCCCTGCCAGAACTCAATCAGGGGGGCACCTTCTTTGGTGGGCATCCGATCGCCCCCATGTGAAATGACTGGACATCCAGCCGTGGCCAGCACCAGGGCTGTAAGGGGGCCGAGGGGAGCGGTACGAGTACGACCATCGTAGGGAATGCCTAACACCGTTACTGGGTAAGAAGACTGAATTGGTTGCAATTGGGGGCCGAGTTCTTCGTAGGCATCCAGCATTCCGGCCAATTCTTCGCCTGTGGGTCGGCGTATGCGATGGGCGATCATAAATGCGCCAATCTGGGCAGGGGTGGCTTCCTGTAATAGCATCAAGCGAGTGGCCGTAGCTGCTTCTTCACGGGTGAGCTTTTCTCCTGTATGGGGGCCACTCCCAACTTTTCGCAGGAGTGCTCTAAAGGTGTGACTCATTGCTAGTTCTCCCTTAACCTTTGATCGCAACCGTAGACAGGGGATGGGAACGGACACTTTGCGGCAGTTGTTCTGTCACAAGGGTGTAGAAATGCTGAATGGGAGGAATCTGCAAGCGATCGCGTGTTGTCACCATCACCACCTGCCGGGTCAGGGGTGGATCGGATAATTCCGCTTCATTGGCTCCTGCATCGGCATGAACCGTAGTTCGATCGGACGAATTGCCAGGGAGGGATCGGCGTAGGCATCGACCAGCGCCGTTTCCGGAAGGAGGGCAACCAGTTCTCCCTGTCTTACCACTCCCCGAAAGGCATCGGGCGTGTTCAACTCCAGTACCGCCCGCAATGTTGCCCCTCGCCGTTCAAACTGTTCCTGAACAATTCGCTGCATACCATACCCATCTTTAAAGACCACCTGGGGATATTGAGTCAATTCCGCCCAGGGCACGGCTTTATGGTGTGCCAGAGGATGGGTCGCTGCGACCAGCACTTTAATTGGCTCTTCATACAGGACTTGAATCACCAGATCTGAACTGGCCGTGAGAAAGCGGTTGTTCATGACGATTGCCAGATCGACGAGGCCATCCTTCAGCACTTTTAAGGAGCGATCGCTGCCCAGAGCCGTCACCCGCAATTGCACATCGGGATAGTCTCGACAAAATTGCTGCAAGATGGGAGGTAAATGATAGGAACAAATCGAGTGAATCGCCGCGACGCAGAGTTCGGGTTGCTTTCCAGCTAATAAATCGCGGATATCTTCTTGAGCATTTCTCCATTCCTGGCAAATTTTTCTGGCATGAGGCAGCAGGCAATCGCCCGCGATCGTCAGCTTGGCCTGTGTTGTCCGATGAAACAACGGTGCCCCCAGATCCGCTTCCAGCCCCTGAATCTGACGACTGATAGCAGATTGAGTGACCCCACGCTGCTATGCGGCTTTTTGGAAGCTGCCCGTTTCTGCTACGGCTAAAAATGCCTGTAATTGCTCTACTCGCATGAAATCCCAGTGTAACGTAGGTCACACTTCTTACTTGAAGTGACCTTATCGGATTTGATCCGCTCTATCAGTAGAGATTGATACAGCTTGTTAGCCTTCTCCAGGATTGAGCCAAAATTATGGACTGACGTTGTTCTGGGGGCAGATACTCAACTGCACTTCCCATCTATTCCCTGCTTCCTCAAACCTTACCGGAAATTTTCTGGATTTAATCTCCGTCCGGGTTGGGAAGAAAATCCAGGTTTCAAGTAGGTGCCGGTGCCACCATCAGCGCGATCGAGGAAAGGCCGCAGATAGATACCGTTAGCGAAAGAACGGCCAGAATCGGTACCGGGTAAGCCACCAATATTCAGCCAGCGTCCCAGTTGGCCAATAATGCCGTTAATTCCTCCCTGACCGGTACTGGTGAAAGTTATCACGCCTTGAGTTTGCTGACCACTATCAGCAACTGTGAGATTCTGGAAGACGCGATCGCGAGTGGAGGTGGGATCCTGGCCAGGAGGAACGGTAAACACAATGCGGCAGGTGGGAATTCGCTGCGTCGTTACACACACTGTGTTGTACCCATTTTCTAAACCTGTTTGCATTTCCAGTAAGCCATCCGGTCGGTACGACTCTAATCGCCGACTGATTTCATTACACCGACGTGCCGAATCCCAACCGCCACCCATAGCACTGGGAACCGCCCAGGGATAAGAACGACCGGGTTGGCTTTCTGGACGATACATGACGGTGTACTGACCATTACTAACTTCGCAGGTAAACCGGGTACCCGTACTGTTTCCCGTGCTGGTACCTGGGTAAGAAGGACGGGTAGAACCGGGAGAGGAGGGTTCTGTATTCACAATTACGTCCTGCTCAGGATCGGTCGATTGTCCGGTAGCAGGTTGAGGAGTCGCTGAGCTGGCAGGTTCTCCACCTAGTGGTAAGGCCAAAGTGCTGGCGGCAGTACTTCCAAGCAGCAATAATACGGAGAAAGTGATCCCCGTTGCTCGGCTCAAGCGGGGAATCGGTGGCATGAGAATCCCTAATTTAGCTGACAATGGCTGATGTGACATGGCGAACCTCTGGATGTAATGATTTTAAGAAACCCGGTTTCTTAAAAGAACATTCAAAAAGTTCGGAAATGATGTAAAAAAACGGGTTTCTAGCAACAGCGCTTAGTTTCAGGTAGACGATCAAGCTTGATCGCAAGTTCCCTACCCTGACACTTTAATCATTTAGACCAGGGATAATGACACCCACCTGTTGAGAAGCGGAAATCGTCACCTAATCGGTTCGGTTCAGCGACTACCATTTCTTCCTTATTCCAGATACTTTCGTAATAGCAGGACATTGGCTCGCTGACTTCACCCCTTTGGAAGACAGCAAGCCATCGTCTCGTGTGGGGAATGCTACCAGCAGTCAGAATTTTAGACACAGGGGGTGAAACGGGTGCCCAAGTGGTTGTTACCAACCTTAAGTGAAGTATTAACGTTGAGTGATCCAACCCGGATCCTCGGCAATTCTGGGCAGAACAATTCTAAGACAGCGTATGCTGTCAACTCCAAAAACTCTGAGTTTGAGACTAGCCCATCCCCGCAGGGTAGCTCACCTACGCTACGACAACTCAGAGCCGAACGAGAGTGGTATGGGGCGATCGCAGCTTTGAATATCCTTTTGCAACAGTCTTTGAATGAGCCGGATGCTGTGGCTGCCACCATTGATGTGCATGGCGAGTCCATCCGCCACGGAATCGTGATTTCTGGGCCTGCTCCCGTTCTCAGCCAGCCCAACGTTGTTCGGCATATCTCCACCTGGACGTTAGCTGCTCATTCCATCCATTCTCCCAATTGGATGGCCTTTCAACTGTTGCCCGTCGATAAAACGACTGTTACCACCGCTGACACACCACCCGTACTCCCCCTCTTGCCCGGTGATCCACTCGCTGCAGAGCAGTTCTGCCTGGTACTGACTCCCCGCTTCAGCCTGATTATGGTGTTGGGAGAAACATTGAGTGGCGATCCCGCTTTTCTGTTTTCCTTTACTCCAGAAGTTGTACAGCAAGCCTGGGATGCAATTCGTCCCCGAATTTTGCTGATGAATTCTCCACAGGTGGATCATCTGGACGATTTGCTCCAGCACTTTCCACCTGTTACCCCAGATTACAAAACGGTGATGCAATTCAGCCGTTTGATGCTAGAGCAGATGCCGGATGAGGTGCCAGGAACTCAGCAGGAAAAGGACGTTTACTCCAATGGGGAAAGCCATAAGGCAGAAAGTCAGGGAATAACCAATGGCCAGCGATGCAAGTCCCCGCGTCTCCATAGCAAGGCTGCTAGTGCTCAGCCTGTGCTGCAAGAGGTGGCTCATACCAGTAGTTCCCCTGCAGAACGGTTGGATGTGGAACTGGTGCAGGCGATCGCGCACGAAGTACGGACTCCTCTAACGACCATTCGCACCCTGACGCGATCGCTCTTGAGGCGGACTGATTTGCCCCCTGATGTAATGCGACGCTTGGGGATTATTGACCGGGAATGCAGTGAACAGATCGATCGCTTTGGGCTAATCTTCCGGGCAGTTGAACTGGAAACGTCTGCGGCTCAGCCAGCCTCGATGTCCCTAATTCGCACCTCTTTGGCAGAGGTCTTCCAACAAAGTATTCCCCGCTGGCAACAACAGGCCAGCCAACGGCAAATGACTCTGGATGTCACCTTGCCTCAACGGATGCCTACTGTTGTCAGCGATCCAACAGTGCTTGATCAGGCATTGACTAGCTTGATTGAACGCTTTACCCGCAACCTTCCTGCAGGTAGCCATATTCAAGTTGAAGTAACCCTGGCCGGAAATCAGTTAAAGCTGCAGCTGCAATCTCAACCAGAAGAGAACGAGAATGGCTGGGACAACTTTGCGCACGGTGCTCAATCTTTACCCAAAGCACTGGGTCAACTGCTCACCTTCCAACCTGAAACAGGTTGCCTGAGCCTGAATTTAACGGTGACAAAGAATCTGTTCCAGGCGATCGGTGGCAAATTGATTGTCAAACAACGTCCCAGACAGGGCGAAGTGATGACCGTTTACTTACCTTTGGAAGTTGGCGGCTCTAGCATTCTGGAAAGCAATAACGTGATTACGGTTTGAAACTAGTTGTTAAACAAAACCAAAAAAGCGGACTGACCCGTGGGATTGCCGCCAGAATGACAGTAACCAGTCATGGAACTGACCTGGTAATCCTCTTTCTAAAGAGAAATCTAAACGGAATGCAGACACCGATCTAACGGTTTGATGAGGGTTCAGGAATGCCCAATAACCCCCTGTTTCATCCAGTCACTGAACGATCGCCTGTTGACCTGCGGGAGCAACTTCAGATGGCGCTGGCGATCGCTGACCCCCAAATACTCAAATCGTTACTGGTCAACTGCATTCCAGCCATCACTGAGCCTCAGAGGGTGGGAAATATTGCCAGTGAAGTTGCTGTTCCCACCAGCGATGCTCAAGGGGCTGATGGGATTTTGCAATTTGAGGCGATTCATTGCGTACTGGCGAACACCCAACCCCAGGTTGATTCCAACAGCAAGGGTGGTTGGACGCGGGGAAGTAAGGAAATGGCCCGCCTAACCCAGCACGAGTCAGAGTTGCAAACCCTGGCCCAGAATCTGCCCCTGGCTCCTGCGATCGCCTTACTCTCTAACAGTGGTTTTGCTCCAGACTGGATTGAAGAAATTCTGCGGTTGCCTCATTATGCGTGGTATAAATCCTGGTGGTACGCGATCGATCGCAACGGTGAATTTACAATTCCCTTTTTGCGTTACATTCGCACCCTGCACTATCCCGACGGCACCCTGACCCTGCAATACAAAGACTTCTTTGAATACGAAAAACCCAGTTGCTTTACCAGCCAACTGCAAAAGGTGTTGGTGGTAATTCAGCCAGAAATTCAAGGATTTGGGGAAACATTACAGCGAATTAACCGCCAGCGAACAGACTTAAACACTCAGCGAGTACTCCTGATTTGCAACACCATTTCGGAATTGGAAGCCCAGGCGTTCATCAGTCAGGGAATTAGTGTTTATCCAGCGATGGAACTGGCCCTGCCCGTTCAGGCCAATTGCCAGTACTGTGGCCGTAGAGAGTGCCCCATGAACGGTCTGAGGGATTCTCCGGTAGCGGCTTGTCATGGCTATGTGTTGGAAAGTGAGTATGTTTAAAGTAGTAGAGTAGATGATTATAAAGTAAAGTAGATGATTGTAAAGTAAAGCAGATGATTGGGTTTGTCTGGTTTGTGATGCCACTAAAGCTCAATTTGAACCAGAGTAAGGGCATCAAGCAGTTTTTGTTCCTTATTCCAATTAATTCAATCGCATCCCCAAACTCCCGACGTAAGGTATTGAACTGTTCGGCAGGACAGGTGTTATCCTTAGTAAAGCGGAATCCTAGCGTGAGACTCCCTCCTTGGCACGTTGCTTGGCCTGGTCTAATGCTGCGGACGAAAGACCTAGAGTCGCCTTGTGTTCAGGTGTGATTGGTTAGGTTTACCAAATAACAGCGGCAGAAACACGGTAAATCCTGCTCTGGCGATCGCTCGGCCCAGATCAACACATTGAGGAATCATGCCAGGTAACTCATGCAAGAGAACAGCCGCAGGCCCCGATCCCTAAACATATACAGGACGAGTCGAACCTTCATAGGTAAACTTGAACTCTGAAAAATCTGCCATATCTGCCATATTTTGAGTTCCTCATCCTGAGCAAATCGTTCTTTTGCCAGCATCCTAACAGGAGGAGAGGCGTAATGCATGATCCTTTAGAACCTCCTGGTAAGAAATACCTATTAATTCTTAAGTTTCCTGAACTAGCGTTTCCCCTTCAGTGATAAGCTGGTGAATGGAAATTTTAAGATTGTTTTCCAAGCATTAGAATAGCTGAGTCACAGAGTAGGGCGTAAGCATGGTCACCACCACAGAAAAGAAAAACATCGGCTACATCACGCAGATCATCGGTCCCGTTGTGGACATCAAGTTCCCCAGCGGCAAAATGCCTGAAATCTACAACGCCGTAAAGGTTACAGGTAGAAATTCCGCAGGTTTGGACGTTAATGTTACCTGTGAAGTGCAACAGCTACTGGGCGATAACCAAGTGCGGGCCGTTGCCATGAGTTCTACCGACGGTATGGTGCGGGGCATGGAAGTTGAGGATACGGGCGCTCCCATCAGTGTTCCCGTTGGTGCTCCCACCCTGGGACGGATTTTCAACGTACTGGGAGAACCTGTAGACGAGAAAGGGCCAGTCAACGCCTCCGAGTACTTCCCCATCCATCGTCCCGCTCCCAAACTGGTTGATTTGGAGACCAAGCCTTCCGTATTTGAAACCGGGATTAAGGTGGTTGACCTGCTGACTCCTTACCGCCGGGGTGGCAAGATCGGTCTGTTTGGCGGTGCTGGGGTTGGCAAAACCGTGATCATGATGGAATTGATCAACAATATTGCGACTCAGCATGGTGGCGTGTCGGTATTCGGTGGTGTGGGCGAACGCACCCGCGAAGGCAACGACCTCTACAATGAAATGATCGAATCTGGGGTAATTAATAAGGATGACCTGGGTGCTTCCAAGATTGCGCTGGTGTATGGTCAGATGAACGAGCCCCCTGGAGCACGGATGCGTGTTGGTCTGTCTGCTTTGACAATGGCTGAATACTTCCGGGATGTCAACAAGCAAGACGTATTGCTGTTCATCGACAACATTTTCCGGTTTATACAAGCGGGTTCTGAAGTATCTGCACTGCTGGGTCGGATGCCTTCTGCGGTAGGATATCAACCTACTCTGGGAACGGACGTAGGTGATCTGCAAGAGCGGATTACCTCCACCACCGAAGGTTCCATCACCTCGATTCAAGCCGTTTACGTGCCAGCGGACGATTTGACTGATCCCGCTCCTGCCACCACCTTTGCTCACCTGGACGGAACTACCGTGCTGTCTCGTAGTCTGGCCTCTAAGGGCATTTATCCCGCTGTGGATCCCCTCGGTTCTACCTCCACCATGTTGCAACCGGATGTTGTGGGTGATGATCACTATTCCACCGCGCGTGCGGTACAGGCCACCCTGCAGCGCTATAAGGAACTGCAAGACATTATTGCGATTCTGGGGATTGAAGAACTGTCGGAAGACGATCGCCTGACGGTAGCCCGTGCCCGCAAGATTGAAAAGTTCCTGTCTCAACCTTTCTTCGTAGCGGAAGTATTTACAGGATCTCCTGGTAAGTACGTCCCCCTGACCGACACCATCAAGGGCTTCAAGATGATTCTGTCTGGCGAACTGGATGATCTGCCAGAGCAGTCCTTCTACATGGTCGGCAGCATTGACGAAGCGATCGAAAAAGGCGCGAAACTGAAAGCTGAAGGGAAGTAGGAACTAGGGATTAGGGACTAGGGATTAGGGTTTCATACTATTCCCCAATTCCTAATCCTCAATTCCCAATTCCTCGCTTCACCAATTATCTCAACCATCCCTAGAGAAAAGATATGACTCTCACTGTTCGTGTTGTTGCTCCAGACAAGACGGTCTGGGATTCAGAGGCAGAGGAAGTAATTCTGCCCAGCACTACTGGCCAATTGGGTATTCTGACGGGGCACGCACCGTTGCTGACTGCGTTGGATACCGGCGTGATGCGAGTTCGGGCGGATAAAACCTGGGTTCCCATTGCCTTGATGGGTGGCTTTGCCGAAGTGGAAGCGGACGAGGTGACGATCCTAGTCAATGCTGCTGAACGGGGTGATGCGATCGACAAGGAAGAAGCCCGGATTGCTTTCAATCAAGCTCAGGAAGAATTTGCCAGAGCACAGCAAAGTGGAGCCTCCCGTCAGGATTTCATCAAAGCCTCTAAAGCCCTAAAACGGGCACGTGCCCGTTTTCAGGCCGCAGGTGGCATGATTTAGATTCATTGTTCCAATATTTTTAGTCTGTAGGGGTGTCAGCAATGCGCCCCTGTTTTCGTTTCACCTGGGCTGTATAGCGCTGCGAATTGGTGATAGGACGTACTAATTTAAGCAAAAACTTCTGGAAGAATTGCCCAGTCAGCCCCTTATCCACGATTATCCCTAAAGGATACTCATCACCTCATCTGGATTTGGCGTTGGCATCAAGGGACTCCACTCTCTCGTTTCAGCAAACCGAATGATTAGGGATGAGCCAGCGCCAGCTCACGATCGCCTGCCGACAGTTTACACGGTAAACGGCAAATCTATCAATTCTTCTGGTAGCGTTTCTGCCTATCCACTTACCGTGATCGCCGCATTCACCAGCGACAACAAAACTCCTGTCTGCTCCTGCCCACTGGTAGCCAGGTCACTATGGCAGAGATAAACCCGCTCCTCAGCCCGACTCAGCAGATCCAGGAGAATTCGACGGAGGCGTTGCTCGTTAGCTGTCAATGCATCTGCTACTGTCCAGGCCCGTCCTGACCATTCATGCAGGAATAGCGGTGCCGCAAATAACGCATCCACGCCACTCAGCCAGCGGGGTGAACCGGCATCCAGCCAGAACTGCCAGCGATGAGCACGCCGATTGGAACGGTATTGAAACACATTCGCTAACGTCACTGCATTGCTGCTGGGGCCGATCGGCCGTACTGGATAAGGATTGGAAGTAACCGTTCCATTGCGCAGCAGTTGAATAAACTGACCGACAGTCATAAAGGCCGGAGCATCACTGTTGGGTAACTGGCTTTGCTTCAGACGATTACTAATGTCCCAATAGTGCTGGGCAGTTTCAATAAATTGTCGGAGGGCGGAAAGCTGATCAAACGGTAGCGTCTGCTCTGCAATCAGAAAATGTTGAATGGCGCGATCCAGAAGAGTCACGGCATTGGGAATCAGGCGCTGCTCTAGCTGGTTTTTTTGGGTTTCAATCCACTGCAAGAGAGCTTGGTAAGTTTCAGAAGCCCGATAACCCAGTCGATCCCAGCGGGGAAAGGTTGTGGCAGGCAGCAATCGGGGGCGATCGGGATGGGGGGCAAAGCAGGAATCGGCTAACAATCCGGCTCTTACAGGGTCGATCAGGGGGGTGGGAGTGCCTTGCTTTTGGGTGAGGACGACGAGCATTTCGGCGACGGCATCGCGATTGATCAAACGACCTAAGCCAGGGTAGATCAAGGCCAATAGGGTGAGCAGGGAACGAATAATCGGGAAACTGATGAGTGGTCGCTGATCATTCAGAGATTCAACGGGAATTTGATGTTTGGTCAGGATTTCGCTCAGGGTGTAGCGGGCGATTGCATCCAAACCGGGGGCAATTACGGCCACTTCCCTGGGTTCGACTTGCCCGGATTGCACCGCTTTAACGATTAATTCGGCAACTTGTCGCAACAATTCTGCCCGTGAAGTTGTTTGGATCGTCTGGATGGCTTCCGGTAGTGCCAGAAGTACCATCGGATCGGTGACAAACTCCACGATCGCATTACCCCACTCGCTACCCAGGCAGGGGACTGGTGGATGAGTCAAAGCCACAATCTGGCACCGATTCGCGAGCTCTGCCAGGTAAGCTGGATCGGCTCCTAACCCTAAGCGCACGGCTCCATCCGGGTTGTAGGTGAAGACGATCTCACTTCCTCCCTGAATAAAAACCTCGAACAGGGAACGGGCGATCGCAGGATACTCATCCACGTCATCGGCCAGCACCATCTGATACCGTTCTCGCAAATGGCGCTGATAGGTGGCATGGGGAAGTAAGTACTGCCAGTACAGAGCCGTCATAATGCCATAGGTCAGCAAGCCCCGCTCCAAACACCAGCGTTCCCACTCCTGTAACAATGTTTTGACCTGGGCAAAGGGCAGCGGTAATTCCTGCTCCTGTCCGGCCAGTCCCTGCTGCAGAATGGTGGGCATATCGTTCAGGGGAATGCCTGCCAGATGAGTCAGTTGCAATAAATCCAGCAGGCGGCGCACGAACCGTTCTTCGTTAACAGTGGGTTGACGGACAATGATTTCATCCAGTGACGATCGCCAGAACCGGGCGGCCAGTTCTTGCTCATTCTCTGGGTTCAGCCGCATTGGAAACTGAGCTTTCAAATCAAGCTGCTGAATCAGTAACGGCCAGAAAAGAGTGATCTCATCCTGGAAGAAGCCCAGTGGCGTGGTGGAATGAAAGGGATAAGTTCCCTGCAAGGCTCCTGTTAACCAGGCATCCAGGTCAATACGATTATCTCCGTTGGCTGCCAGTACCAAAACTCCTGGCAGGGCGATCGGTGTCTGCAAGTTATCTGGTCTACCCGCCTGCTTGACCCAGGTACAACAGTGCTGAATCAGTTGGGTGGTTTTGCCGCTACGAGTTGGGCCTGTAATCCAGGTAAGTTTGTGATTAGCCAATTGTCTTTGAACGATTTTGTTAAAATCACTTCGTACTCTAACTTTAGCGTCTTAGGATAGGAAATCGTTGAGTATGGCTATAAACCTCTATTTCTGGAATCTAAGCTTGCCATTCAGTGAGTGTGTTCTTTTATGAGTTCATCTTTTATGACACCCATTCGTCGCTATTTCCGCAATGCCAACCGCTGGCTAACCCAAACTCCTGAACGAGCATTAGACCAGGCTTATGATGCGGCCTTAATGATTAAGGCCATTGAAGATCAACACTTTAACGGGGAGAAAATCTCCCGCCATGCTGGTCGCCATAGCGAAAATGTTCTGGCTTATTTTGAGGCAGAACTCAGAAAATATTTGAAAATTGCTGAAGTGCGTTTAACGGAGTTTAAGGCCAGTCGTTTTGTGGTGGATTCTACTAATTCGACGTTGTACAACCGCTCTATGACCTTGACTCCGGGAGATCGAGAAAAAGCAGATATTTTTTTAGAAAAGCTGCAGTTTATTGATGCGGTTCTGGAACGCTACAAGCCAGAAACTTCCAGATCAAAGGCACTGGTTCCCGTCTCTCAAGTTCAGAATCCAAATGTATCGGTAAGAGCAAATGCGAAGGCTTACAGCGCCCAAAGACCTCAGCAGGTTTATGATGGAGACTTTAGTGAAGAGGATGACAACAGTGTATTAGATAAAACTGGAGCTTTACCCCGCTCAATTTTGGGTACATTAAATCGCATTAAACGGGATTTAGATCCTAATTCAGAGCAGGAAGTAGTGCAAACCTTCCGCAACTCCAAAGCCAAAACATTAATTTCCATGCGGCTGATTTTATTGCTGATTATCGTGCCGCTGCTGACCCAGCAATTTTCTAAAACCTTTGTGATTGGTCCGATCGTTGATCGCATTTGGGAGCCAGAAAAGCAGGGGATTTTTATTAATTTTGAGCTTGAGGAAGAAGCTTTAAAGGAATTTAATACCTTTAAGGAAAGACTTGAGTTTGACAAGATGCTGGGCAGAGCGCCTGATATTATCAACGAGTCAGAAGCGGGAATGGAAAAGTTATTGCAAGAGAAGGCCCAGGAAATTGCAGCCAGCTACTCCAAAACCAGTGCTGGGGCCGTGAAGAATGTGTTTGCAGATTTGTTTGCCCTGATTGCGTTTGCGATCGTGCTGATTACAAATCGGCGAGATTTGCAAATCTTAAAAAGCTTTATTGATGAAACGGTATATGGTCTGAGCGACAGTGCCAAAGCCTTTATCATCATCCTGTTTACTGATATGTTCGTCGGTTTCCACTCTCCCCACGGATGGGAGGTGTTGCTAGAAGGGATAGCAAGACATCTGGGATTACCTGCCAGCCGAGATTTTATCTTTCTGTTTATTGCCACCTTCCCAGTTATCCTGGACACAATCTTCAAATACTGGATCTTCCGCTACCTCAACCGCATTTCCCCATCTGCAGTAGCTACCTATAAGAACATGAACGAAACATAGAGGAACACGCAAGAATTCATGGTACTGAGTCCAGGAATGGCGTGCTGAGAGGATGGGCAAGTTTCTGCTGTCCACTTATCATGGGCTACTTGCTCACCCTCCACGGTGCCACCCCATTCTTAACTGTCTTGTCTGGGTAGTGTGCCAACCCGAACGGGAAGAGTCATGGGTTGACCATTACGAGTGACTCCAATCTGCAACTCATTGCCTACGGGGGTTTGCTCAACCAGTTGCTGTATGGCGCTGGAATCTTTCATGGTCTGATTGTTGATCTTGTCGATCACGTCTCCGCTCTTTAATCCAGCTTTGGCGGCAGGAGAATCTGGCATTACTTTTGCAATTAACACTCCCTGATCCTGTTGCACCGTTATATTGCTATTAGGATCTTGGTTGATTTGCTTTTTCAGTTCGGGACTCAAATTGACCATTTGAATTCCCAGATAAGCATGTTCGACCTTACCCTTCGCAATAAGTTGATCGGCAATATTCTTGGCTGTGTTGATGGGAATAGCAAATCCGATGCCTTGAGCATTTTGAATAATGGCTGTATTCATCCCAATCACCTTTCCCTGGGCATTTAATAATGGCCCACCGGAGTTGCCTGGATTAATGGCGGCATCCGTCTGAATGAAGTTGACCCGTTCCGCAGGCACACCTACATTATTGCTGGAGCGGCCTGTAGCGCTGATGATTCCTTCAGTCACGGTATTGTCCAGACCAAGGGGATTACCGATCGCGATCGCCCATTCTCCTGGCTTCAACTGGTCAGAATTACCCAATGGTACAGCAGGCAGATTATTTGCATCAATTTTTATGACTGCCACATCAGTCACGCTATCTGCACCCAAAACCTTGCCTGTAAAACTGCGTCCATCAGTCAATGTCACTTTGACGGTATCTGAACCTGCAACTACGTGGGCATTCGTTAGAATTTTACCATCGCCATCAATAATGAAACCAGAACCAACACCACGTCTGACTTCTTGTGATGAGGGTATTTTGCCACCAAAGAACTGTCGGAACATCGGATCATCGAATCCTTCAGGGAGAAAACTTTGCACTTTTTGAGTTGAGTCAATCCGCACCACTGCAGGGCCGACCTTGTCAACAGCAGCGGTGATAAAGTTTGTTGGAGTTTGAGAATTAACCGGAGCCGGTTGAGGATTTGGTTTTGCAGCAGTGGTCTGTGAGGATGTAGGAGCTTGGGCAATGGATGCTGGTGGAGTGAGTAAGCGATCGCCCGTGATTGCCACGCCTGCTCCCAAGGCTGCAATCGCAATGTAGGAGATCGGTTGTTTCCAGGAGAGATGAATAGCCATGGTGCGTTTTATTTTTGTAGAACTTTAAAACTGTTTCCATTGCCAATCTAGACCGGAGTTATGTCAAGGTTGTGGCGACCATATTTCAGCTGGATGAAAAAAGTTCAGGAATGGCAATCGGTATGATCAAGGAGGTCATTGAGGAATCTGCGATCGTGCTGGGCTTTGTCACCGTTTTATTGTCATCTGTCTTTTTCTGTTTTCAGAATGTGGTGGTGCGAGTTCTGTTCAGTTCGCATCTACTATTTGGAATCACTGAGATTGGTGGGTTTGTCACTCCTACTCTGCAGCATTCCTTTCTACTGCTGTTTATGCGAATGCTGGTGGTCGTGCCTGCTATGGCGCTGTTGGCTCCCTGGCTTTACGCGGGAACCTGGAAAGAGGTACACCAGTTACACTTACCAGAACAGCGATCGCTCCTCTGGCAATGTCTGGGAAGCGGCGTGTTGATGTTCCTGTATCTGGCGCTGCTGTATATCTCGATCGGGTTAATTCCTACGGGCATTGCCCTGACTCTGTTTTTTTCCTATCCCATGTTTACGGCGTTATTATCCTGGCGATTTTTTGGGAACCGTCCTACGCTCTTACGTTGGGGAGTCATGGTGGCTATTTTGCTGGGCAGCGCCCTGACCATGCCCATTGCTCATACTTCCGTGAGTCAAAATACCTGGATCGGCATTCTGCTGGGGCTGGCCTCCGGATTTACCTATGCCTTCTACACCATCCTGGCCCAAAAAAGCTTTGAAACCATGCATCCGGTGCCGTTCACCTGGCTGAGTTTCACGATCGCCCTGCTTTTGTCTGGGATCAGTTTAATTCTGGGGAACCTGCAGGATGTCCAACTTCCCTGGCTGGCTTTATGGATCGGTAGCCTGTTATCAGCAATTTTTACCTTTGGCGGACACCTGCTGAATAACTTTGGCATCCGGCTGATTGGAGCCACTTCAGCATCTATGGTTGCGGCTACTAACCCCGCCCTGACCGTTGTGCTGGCCTGGTTTACCATCCAGGAAACCTTAACCAATGTTCAGCTTCTCGGTGTACTCATTGTTACCCTCAGCGTTGCCCTTCTCAGCCAGGAACGTCACTCCCTCCGCTAATTTCCCCCAATTCCTGCTTCCTCATCTCCAATCTCCGATCCCCACCCCCTTCCCCATCGCGGTAAGATTGGTTGGGACAGTGAGTGCCTTAAAATTGTTCTTAACAAATCAAACAGTGATTAAGAGTTGACATGGAAAACGGGCTTCCAGTTGTTTATATCTCAATCCTATTGCTGCTGTTGAGCGCGGCAGCCTGGGCAATCTTTCGGCAAATTCTCAAAACACGCAAGATTGAAACGACCTTAGGCAAGTTACAAAATAAGCTAACGAAAGAAAAAGGTACGGCCCAGGAATATTACGAATTAGGGAGCCTTTATCTGGATAAGCGAGTTTATTCTCAGGCGATCGCCCTCTTCCAAAAAGCCTTGAAAGCGGAAGACTTGCCGGAACAGGAAAGCGCTCTGGTTTACAATGCGCTGGGCTTTGCCTACTTTGCTCAGGAACAGTACGACCTCGCGATCCGCCAGTACAAAGAAGCGCTGAAGATTGATCCCACTTACGTTACGGCGTTGAACAACCTGGGCCATGCCTACGAGCGCAAGCAGTTAACCATGCCTGCTTTAGAAGCGTATGAACAAGTGCTCAAACTGGATCCGCAAAATGCAACCGCAAAGCGACGGGCCGACGCTTTACAAAAACGAGTGGTTCCCTCAACTTAGCGATCGATCTCTCCTTTTCAAGAGCTAGGTTGCTGACTCTGCCCATCCTACTGATGATGATTGGGTCTAATAGGCAAGAGTTCCGATTTAAAGCCAACCAATGGAATGGGAGAGCAAGTCCCCTTTGCTGTCTCGCAAATTGGTACTTGGTCAAGCTGGATTTACGGTTGCGACGACCTCACCTGTCTGGCTGGTGTCGTATCCACCTAATGCCTGCAGCTGCGATAACACTCGGCGGTGTCCTAATGTGCTGAGTAATTGCTGTACAGGCGGTTCCTCTAGATAGGATTTGAGCACAACCAGATCGTAACGGGAGCGATGCAGGGGAATAAACCCTAAGCCAAAAGCCGCTGCAACCGACGCGGTACTGACTCCCGCGGAGGCTGCACCTGTTGCGATTGCATGAGCAACTTCTAAGTGGCCATGCACAATACGATCAAATCCTTTGATAAATTGCTGCTGAATGCCTGCGGCTTGCAGCGATCGTTCTAGAAGTTGACGGCTGCCAGCCCCCTCTTCCCGGTTTACAATTGTTACTCCAGGCAGGGTCAAATCCTCTACCGTTTTGAGATTTAGGGGATTGCCTGCTGGCGTGAGTAACCCTTCCTCCCAAATGCCCAGGTTAATTAAAACGGCTGGAGTATCTTGTAAAACAGCCTGCACAAAGGGGACGTTATGGTTTTCAGTAACAGGGTCATGTAAGTGCATTCCAGCTAAATGGACTTCGCCGCGACAGAGCCGATGCAGGGCACTCATGCTGTTGTCAAACGTCCAGTGGACGCGCAGGTCTGGATGCCAACGTTCTGCTGCCCGTGCCCATAGAGAAAATGCTGGAGTGCAACCTGCGAGGACAACGGTATTATGCAACTTACTCAGATCATCCAGCAACTTCACCTGCACTGTGGGCGCGCCAGCCTCATAGCTTCCTTCACCATCAGCAGGAATCATTTCTAAACGGAACGCATTATTACCGAGAAGCGAATGGGCGATCCAGCGTCCACCGACTCGTGCCAGACTCAAGCGCAGTGATTCGCTGACGGGGGGCTGTTGGGCAGGAATGGCTTCAATTTCAGGCGTATCGTGTTCAAGCCAAAACAAATCTTCGACCTGACATCCCAATGCTTTTGCCAATCGCAATGCCACCGTAGTGGAAGGGGAGATGTGTCCAGATTCCACCCCGCCAATAGTTTGTCGTGAGACACCAGCGATCGCGGCTAAATCCTGCTGGCTCATCCCCAGCCGCAGCCGAATTTGTTTCAGGTTATTGTAAAGGTCATGGTCTTGCTTCACGGTAATTCAGGAAGGGGCTAGGGGAAGGGTTTTTAAGGTA
>NZ_JBRAGO010000001.1:0-72088 GCF_052746595.1 Leptodesmis sp. | reverse complement strand
AGCTTACGACAAATGCTAGCGCACTAATGGACGCATAAAAGAGGAAATTGCCTGGTGTAATTCCATGGCACACCTTTAAGGCTTTAGTAACAGCAACTTTTGTGGATTCAACCTCACCAGCCAGGGGAATGGGCGATCCTTCAGAACCTCCCACTTCTCTTTGAATACTTCCGCTTGGAGATGGTAATCATCGGCATCGATCGGCGGTTTTCCCAACTTTAGATAGAGCGTCATGCGGTGCGGGGTTTCGCTGCTCCAAACCACCCAGGCAGGAAATGTATTGGGCGGGTCAAGGGTATCCACAAAGGTAACTTGATGGGCGCGAATGCCGATGTGAGTATGGCAGGATGAAACCAAATCTGCAGTCTGAAGGGTGCAATTCCAATCAATGGCACGAATCGTGTGGTAATCAATTGGCTGAATGCAGGAATAATTTTTACAGCCTGTGAGTTGGGCAACGGCAAGTGTACCGGGGCGATCGAAAATTGCCTGTTTGTCTCCCACTGCCGCAACTTTACCTTGATCAACCACCAATAATTTTTGACAAACTCGATAGGCTTCTTCCAGGTTGTGGCTAACAAAAAGGGTGAGTCCCTTATAGCTAGCGAGGGTTTTAATCAGTTGTTTTTCCAATTCACTGCGTAAATGGGTATCCAGTGCCGAAAATGGTTCATCCAGCAACAATATATCGGGTTGTGTGGCTAATGCTCTGGCTAACGCGACTCGCTGCTGCTGTCCTCCAGAGAGTTGATGCGGATAGCGATCGCTAAATTCCAACAACTGCACCTGCTTCAGGTGCTTGACAACTCGTCGGTGAGTGGCCTGTTTTGATAAACCTCTCAACCCATAGGCAACGTTTTGAGCAACGGTCAGATGGGGGAACAGGGCGTAGTGTTGAAATAAAAAACCAACTTTGCGATCGCGACTGGGTAGATTGATCCCTTTGTGAGAGTCGTACAAGATGCGATCGTTCAGCACGATGGTTCCCTGAGTCGGCGTTTCAATGCCAGCAATGCAGCGCAGGGTCATGCTTTTGCCCGATCCGGAACTACCCAATAGTCCCAGGGTTTCTCCCTCAACGGCAAAGCTTACCTCCAGGTTGTAATGGGGAAGCTGTTTTTGAATATCGACGATGAGTTTCATGGCGACTCTTTTTGGGTTGTGGTTGCCGCTGCCTTTGGGTTCGATTTTGGGGATGTTGGGCTTCCAGATGCCTGACCCACCACAGCAGAGCGAAGGCGATTGTTGTCATAATTAGCACCATGACGCTAGCAAGTCCGTAGCGCTGCATTTGCACGGCATCGTAAATGGCTAACGGCAGGGTTTGGGTACGTCCAGGAATGCTGCCTGCTACCATCAACGTCGCGCCAAATTCCCCTAATCCACGAGCGACACCCAGTCCGAACCCAGCCAAAATCCCTCGATACGCCACGGGGATAGTAACTCGCCATAACACTTCCTGCTCTGTCGAGCCCAGGGTGCGGGCAGCAGCTTCCAGTTCCGGGTTGACGTTGGCGATCGCCGCTCTGGTCGATTCCACCATTAAAGGCAGTGCTACCACTGTAGATGCGAGTGCTGCGGCTTGCCAGGTAAACAGCAGATCGATACCCAACCATTCCTTAATTGGGCTACCCCGCCCTAAAGCTAGGAGTAAGAAATAGCCCACCACACTGGGGGGTAATACCAGCGGCAAATTGAGCAAGGTCGAAACAAAAATTTGTCCTGGAAATTTCTTTCGGGCTAAAAATATCCCCACGCTGAGACCAGTGATCAGAATCAGCACACTTGCCAGGACGATAACTTGGAGAGACAAAATGGAAGATTGCCAGATCATGACACAGGTTCCTCGCTGGGCAGAACAAAGCCATACTTCCGCATTAGGGGTCTTCCCTTCCCCCCATTAATAAAGGCCGCAAACTGTTTAGCTTCCTCTGGATGAGGAGCGCTTTTGGGAACTGCCAGCATCTGCTCCAGGGGCTTGTGCAGTTTCTCAGGCACCAATACCCATTTCCCCGGCTTTTGCGCGCTGATCGAGAGCGCCGCGATCGCCACATCCACATTGCCAGTTTGGGCATACTGCTGGGTTTGCTTAATATTTTCTGCTAGGATTAATTTCGGCTGAATCGCGTCCCAAATGCCCGCCGATTGCAACGCCTGTCGTGCCGCCACGCCATAGGGAGCGTGATCTGGATTGGCGATCGCCACCCGCTTGATGTCAGGTTTCATTAAGTCTTGGATGTCCTTAATCTCGTGAGTACCCCCTTCCCGCTGCCACAGGGTAAGCCGTCCCACACCATATAGCTCCTTTGTGCCTGAATGTATCAGCCCTTTTTTGTCTAAATCCTCGATAAATTTCTTATTGGCTGCCGCAAATAGATCCACTGGCGCACCCCGTTCGATCTGTTGCGCCAGTTGTCCTGTGGAACCCAGGTTAAACGTCACCCGATGTCCAGTTTCTTGCTCCCACAACTTGCCGATCTCTGGAAATACATCATTCAAGTCAGCCGCCGCAGAAACCGTTAAGGTAATTGGCTCAGCCGTGGAAGTTGCAGAAGGTGAGGACGATAGATCCGCCGTAGACAAGCCGCACGCAGACAGCAAACCCATCAGCGCCAGCACCCAAAGCCACCCTCGCTTCGTAATCATTTTCTGACAACTCCTTGGCAAACTTAATGCTGCAGGCAAGTATTATTGACATTATGCCAAGATATCTGCCTGAGGTTCTTTAGCTCAGGTATCCAAATTGTTGAGTTACCCTAGCGACTGAAGTTGCAGCTATATGGAGAAAACCTGCTGATGCAGGTTACTGAAAACCTTGATTTTATTGGGTCTGCGTCGGCAGACTGGGTGAGTGTAGTCGCGATTTTAACCGCCGGATGCTTTTCTCATTCACAATGATGTTGAAGTGGCTTCAGGGATTGAGGTTGTGGCGATTATCACCAAATCTTCGGCGGAAAAACTGGGACTGGCAGAGGGCAAAGAAGTCTATGCTGTCGTGAAAGCGTCGGATGTCATGATCGCAATGGATTGATCAGTCTCAGTCCAGGGGATCGTTAAGCTATCCTCTGAGTGCAAGCAGTAGGAAAATAACCAGGACTTTCCATGTCTAAATCTCGTGCTGCCCTCAAATTTGTCGTGTTACTGGGATTTGTGAGTCTCTGTGCCGATGCTACCTATGAAGGGGCACGCAGCATCTCTGGAGCCTATCTGGCAGTCTTGGGGGCCAGTGGCACGGTTGTGGGTTTGACGGCAGGGTTTGGGGAACTGATTGGTTATAGCTTACGGCTGGTCACGGGCTATCTCAGCGATCGCACTCGACAATACTGGCGCATTACGACATTAGGCTATGTGATTAACACCATCGTCGTTCCCTTAATGGCCCTGGCTGGTCGCTGGGAAGTGCTGGCAGGACTGATGATTGCCGAACGCACAGGCAAAGCGATTCGGACTCCCCCCAGAGATGTGTTGCTATCCTATGCTGCTATCCGGGTTGGCAAAGGCTTTGGCTTTGGACTCCATGAGGCAATGGATCAGATTGGGGCGGTTTTGGGACCGTTGCTCGTAACGGCAGTTCTGGCACTGCAAGAAGGCTATCCGGCTGGGTTTGCCATTCTCGTGATTCCGGCGGTTTTGGGGCTGGTGGTGCTGTTGATCAGTCAGTGGATTTATCCCAACCCGCGTGAATTTGAACCTACCACACAAGATCTGCATGGAGAGGGACTGCCGCGCCGCTTTTGGATTTATCTGATGGCCGTTGCCCTGATTGCCGCTGGGTTTATTGATTTTCCGCTGATTGCCTTTCACCTACAACAGATTGGACTGAATCAGCCGACTCAGATTCCCCTGCTTTACGCGCTGGCGATGGGTGTGGATGCGATCGCGGCATTGGCTTTTGGTTACTGGTTTGACCGGATTGGAATTGCCACACTAATAATCGCGATCGTATTTTCTTTAGGATTTGCTCCCCTTGTCTTCCTAGGGGGACCTACTTCTGCCATGATAGGCATGGTGCTATGGGGCATCGGGATGGGAGCGCAAGAATCGATCTTAAAAGTAGTGGTTGCTGGTATGGTGCCGCCAGAACGTCGCGGTTCTGCTTATGGGATTTTTAACACCGGGTATGGCATCGCCTGGTTTTTAGGTAGTGCCTTGATGGGGGGGCTGTACGATCGCTCAATCGCTCTTTTAATCATGTTTTCTGTATTGCTCCAGTTAATAGCGATTCCATTTCTAATTTGGATCAAAAGAATTTCTATTGAGCACCGTTGATTAGACAATAGGGATGCGTTTGAAGCCTTACAAGCTCTGCAGCAGATATTAGCGGGAAGGGAAAAGGATGTGCCTGCGGTACTGCTGGATGTACCGACGGTGCCCTATCTGGTGACTGATTCCAGAAGCCAGCAATTTTCTACCCTGCCCCCACCATGAACGGGAATTCTTCTCCCAGTCAGCGGCAAATCAACCCCTTGCCCGTGGAGCTACAAAAATCTTTAGAACAGTTACTGATGACTTTGATTGGCCCGATCGCTCCCGTGGTGGTGAACCGGACTTTAGAGCACGTTCTGGATGCCTCTGAGGTGATTGAGCAATTGGCAACCTATGTACCAGAGCTGCAGCGATCGCGCTTCCGAGAGCAGGCGAGCCAGATAATGCAGACTCGCAAACCGGATGTGCCTGTTTCCTCCAGTGCCACTCAGGGAGCTACGATCGCGCCTTCCATGACCCAGCAACTGGCCTCGATGATCGATCCAGCTTTTATTCAGCGCTGTGAATTAGAACTTGCTAAGTCGATCGGGCCGATCGCATCCGTGATTGTCAAACGCACGCTGACTCAGCAACCTTACCTTTCCCAGGCACAATTGGTTGAAGTGCTGGCTACCAATCTGACCGCTAATCCCAAACAAATGGCCGCCTTCCGTCAGGGCTTACTCCCCTCCCCCTGACATCTTCATTCCTATCCCTGTTAGTTGTTCTACTCGTGCCTTAGACTGAGAAAGCAGTTTAACCAGACTCAAAGGAACGGGCAATGCGACTGTCTCAAATGCTGTTTGTCACTTTGCGAGAAGATCCAGCGGAAGCCGAAATTCCCAGCCACAAGTTACTGCTGCGGGCAGGCTACATTCGACGCATTGCCAGCGGAGTTTATGCCTATTTGCCGTTGATGTGGCGAGTGCTGCAAAAGGTATCTCAGATCGTGCGGGAAGAGATGAATGCCGCTGGTGCCCAGGAATGTCTGTTGCCCCAATTGCAACCTTCGGAACTGTGGCGAGAGTCCGGTCGCTGGGATACCTACACAAAGGCAGAAGGTATTATGTTTGCCCTGGTCGATCGCCAGGAACGAGAAATGGGACTGGGGCCAACCCATGAAGAGGTGATTACCGCGATCGCTCGCGACATGATCCGTTCCTACCGTCAATTGCCGATTAACCTGTATCAAATTCAAACCAAGTTCCGGGATGAAATTCGTCCCCGGTTTGGCCTCATGCGCGGTCGGGAATTTATCATGAAGGATGCCTACTCCTTTGATGCTGACGAGGCTGGGATGAAACTGACCTATCAGAAGATGGATCAGGCGTATCGCAACATCCTGCGGCGATCGGGACTGGCATTTCGGGCGGTAGAAGCAGATTCTGGCGCGATCGGTGGCTCCGGCTCACAAGAGTTTATGGTACTGGCCGATGCCGGAGAAGACGAGATTCTCTACACTGAGGATGGTAAGTATGCAGCCAACGTGGAAAAAGCTACCTCCCTGCCCCCTGATGCAGAACCCTCTCCATTTAAGAAATATGAAAAACGAGAAACCCCCGGTACCGATACTATTGAAAAGCTGTGCCAGTTTCTCAGGTGCTCGCCTACCTGTGTAGTCAAGAATGTGTTGTATCAGGCCATCTATGATAATGGTATGACCGTGCTGGTGCTGGTTAGCATTCGCGGTGACCAGGATGTGAATGAAGTAAAGTTGCAAAATGAATTGGTGAAACGGGCAGGTAATTATAGTGCTAAGACTGTTCTCTCCCTTACTGTCCCTGATGCTGCCGCTCAAGAAAAATGGGCTACCAAACCCTTACCGCTGGGCTATGTAGCTCCCAATCTGGCAGACAATTACATCAAACCTGCCAAACCCGCTCCTGTGGGAATGCAGGCCGCAGGTCGAGTCGCCCCCAAGTTCCTGCGTCTGGTGGATAAAACAGCGATTGACCTGAAAAATTTTGTCACCGGAGCAGATGAAGCGGGCTATCACGTTGTGGGGGCGAACTGGGACAAAGAGTTTCAGCGGCCCGACGTGGTAGATGTACGCAGGGCAGTCGCAGGCGATCGGGCGATCCATGATCCCCAGCAACTCCTACAGACTGCCAGAGGCATTGAAATCGGTCACATTTTCCAATTGGGCACAAAATATTCTGTCGCTCTGGGAGCTACCTATACCAATGAGCAGGGTGAAGAAGTTCCCCTGGTGATGGGCTGCTACGGCGTGGGGGTATCCCGTCTGGCCCAAGCGGCGGTTGAGCAGTCCCATGACAAAGACGGGATTATCTGGCCTGTGGCGATCGCCCCTTACCAGGCGATTGTCGTCATCCCCAATGTCAGTGATACCGCTCAGGTGCAAGCAGCCGAAACCCTCTACCAGCAACTCAACCAGGCTGGCATCGAGACCTTACTGGACGATCGCAACGAACGGGCCGGAGTCAAATTTAAAGATGCGGATTTAGTCGGGATTCCTTACCGAATTGTTACCGGAAAATCTCTCAAGGATGGTAAAGTCGAAATCGTCAAGCGTGCCACTCGCGAAACCCAAGAATTGCCCCTGGAAAAGGTAGTATCTACTCTCAGCCAGTGGATTGCAGGTGAGAAGGGTGATGGGATGAAGAGGTGATGGGTAATTCCGACCTGAAAACGGAAAGCTCAAAACTAGCCGCTATTCATCATCCACCTTTTCCTACCCCATCTAAAATCCAAAATCCCTATGGAAATCTTCATCCTCATCCTCTCCAGCCTGATCAGCGTGCTGTCTCCGGCCAACTTTGCGGCCGACAAAATTGCCGAAAGCACGATTCGATCGCAATTTAAGCAGGTGGAAGTGCTAAAGGTGCGAATCGATAATGCTCCTGTCTTCAATGTGGCCAACGGCAAGGTAGACAAAATCCGGATTGCCGGACGGGGCTTTTTTCCAGTGGAGGATGTACGGATTGATACGCTCGAGGTGGAAACCGATCCGATTGATGTCGAGCGTCGCCAACTATTTGATAAGCCGACTAGAGTGGTTCTGCAGCGACCGCTGGGAGTTGCTGCTCGCATTGTCATCACCAAAGAAGATGTGATCCGGGCGCTCAAGTCAAAGGTGGTGGCTGATGCGATTCAACGGTTGATCGACAGCCGCGATCGTCAGCAAGATAACCAACCAGCCCAACCGAAACCCCCCTCAGAATCATCTAACCAACCGGAGCAAAACCGACCACCGGAGCAGCCCAGACAGCCCAGCAGACTGCAACAAATTCGCACCCGAATCGACCAATACCGAGTCCAGGATCCGAAAGTCGAGTTTTTACCGAATCAACGAGTTGCCGTACAGGCGGAAATTGTCGATCTGAAAACTTCGGCAGTGCTTAAAATCCAGGCAGAAACGGGATTTGACATTTTGGAGCAACGCCAGATCCGCTTCACCGATCCCACCATCACCCTAAATGGGCAACCTCTGACGGCTGAAGCCGCCCGTAACTTTGCCGATCGGTTAGCTGAGCAACTCGATGTCAAACGCTACGCTGCCTTACTCAATGTCAGGGCCAAAATTCTCAAAGCCAGTATCAATGAGGGACGACTGGAGCTTGCCGGATTTCTGCAACTTCCCGCTGGTTTAAGGCTCTAGGGTATAGCATTCAGTATAGGGGTTTGCTTGATTACAGAGATCGATCGCCATCGCTGCGCCCTTATTTTTGCCCTGGTTCTTTAGCTTTCCTCTGAAACTTTTTCAGGTCGGGGTAGATCTATTACACTGGCATAGTTTCTCGCAGTTCTCAGGAGGAGTTTTACGATGCAAGACCAACAACCCCGTCGTTCAATTCCCCTGGCTGTAGTTGCGGGTGTTTCGGCATTAGCGATCGGAGTTGGAAGTGCGATCGCTTGGTGGATCACTCACCAGCCAAATAACATTGACCTCAAAGCCACGCAACAGGCTCAGCAGGGACAACCCAACGAAGATAGACCGCCTGCCTTGCCTGCCACCCCAGATGCCAGCAAAGCGTCTCCAGCCAATCCTGCTTCTGCCCCTGCAGACCATGCACCGCAAGTTTATTGGTTAAAGCCAGTGGGCGATCGTTTGCAACTGGTGCCAACCCCCATTCAAGGAACGGTTCCCAGTAACTTGGAGATCAGAATGCAAGCGGCTCTTAATCAACTGCTGGCAGGTCCAGTCAATCCTGACACCAGTACCACCATTCCCGCAGGCACCACGTTACGAAGTGTAACGATGAAACCAGATGGCGTTCACATCGATCTGTCTCCTGAGTTCAAAAAAGGCGGTGGCAGCGCATCTATGATTGGGAGAGTGGCTCAGGTGATTTACACCGCAACCAGTTCTGATCCCGAGGCCAAGGTCTGGTTGTCGATCGCGGGCAAACCTCTGGAAACTCTGGGAGGTGAGGGATTAATGCTGAACTACCCCATCACCCGTGAGCAGTTTCAGAAAGACTTTCCCCAACAAGTTGTGCAATAGAATTACCCGCAGGTAACAGTACCCTTCTGAATTAAGATTGTCCTCTGTGATTCGTCACGGGTCATCTGCAAAGGACAAAGGACAAAGGACAGCTTTATCAAAATTTTATGATTTCCGGGAAATTATTCAACCCAAAGGGAGTAGTAAGCTTAAAAAAACACCCTGTGGAAGGCGAATATGGTTGACACCTTTAACAGTTCCACCCTGCTGCATTCCCAATCTCCAGACGCAGATATTACTCGAGTTCGACCCTGGGGCACAGTCACTGTTTTGGAAGAGGGAAGACATTACCGAATTAACCGGATTGAATTGTCGCCGGGTCAGCACATCAGTACTCAAATGCATTACCATCGCAGCGAACATTGGGTCGTTGTATCTGGCACTGCCAGAGTGGTGTGTGACGGCAAAGAAACGATCCTGTTGCAGAAGCAATCAACCTATGTGCCAATGGGAACACCCCATCGGGTTGAGAATCCAGGAGTGATTCCTCTGGTGATGATTGAGGTGCAGAACGGCGAGTACCTAGGAGAAGACGATATCATTCGGTTTGAGGATGCTCCAAGCGAGTGAATGAGAGCATTTAACTTAAGCAGGACGCATTAGAATCTCTAATTCAATCCAGTCAGAAATGGCTGCTCCCGATGGGGAAGTTGCATGAGATTCAATCTCAACCTCAGCATCTCTAGCATTAGAGAATAACCGAACAAATAGATTTCGGGATTGATGCGGATCAAATTGGATGATAACTTTCATGCTTTTACCGAATTCAGGACTGTCTTACTATCCTTCGGTTTTCTGCTGAACAAAGTGACGATCGTGCGTTAGCGACATGATCGTTCTAACGTGATCTTTTGCGAGCAATCACGGAATCAGGTGATGAAAAAAAACAGTCCTGCTAACCGAAATTAGCATCCATCCCAGCCTGCAAGCCCATTCCAATGTGATTAAAGTAACAGATAGGCAGAGAGGCGAAAAATTCTACGTAAAAAAGGCTCTGGAAAACTTCCCAGAACCTGGCTTAGCAATATCGTGCTACGGAATCGAGTTAACCCTTCAGGAATGCTTAAAACCTCAGACCAGTCCCTCCCTGAATTGAGAAGCCTGCACTCCCATTATTTTCATAGCCGTCAAAAGAGATAATGGCATTTCCGTATAACACCCAGCGGCTGTAAGGCATGACATAATCAACCCCCGGCTGAATCACAAAACTACTTTTATTGCCAATGGGGGTATTTCCACCACGTACCACTGAAGCCCCTGCACCAATGTAAAGGTCAGTTTGCCAATCCAGCGGGTAATCGTAGGATAGAGTAGGAACTACCGCAGTTCCAGTGCCGCCAACCAACACCTGAGTTCTGATCGAAAGAGGTGCTCTGAGAAACTTATAACGAACCGCGAAAGAACCGGAAGTTTCAGACTGGTTGTTGTCTCCACCTGATAGCCCAAAAGAAGGGCCAGCCCCAATGTAGCTTCCATAAGCAGCCTGTGCTTGAGCAGAGGATGGTGAACCAAGAGCGAAGCTAGCAGCCAGCGCTACACTGCCTAATGCAACACACCCGCCACTCCAGAGATATGCCATTGGTTTATCCATAGAACACTTTTTGAAATGGTGCATCTTTCACTCCTTTGGTCTCTGCGCGGCAGAGTTCTCTTTTATTTAAGCCCAACTCTGAAAAACTGAAGCAAGTTTTTTGCCAACTGCCTACCTTTTAAAAAGTTGCTGAGAACTGAGTTTTGCGATTCCCTCGATCCATCCTGTGGTATGCTAGTAAACTATCACGGACGCATAGCTCAGTTGGTTAGAGCACTACGTTGACATCGTAGGGGTCACTGGTTCGAGTCCAGTTGTGTCCATCTTCTTAAACCCTCTCCAACAGATACTGATGATTTGGTGAAGTAGCACCATTGCTTATCATCTCGTCGGGACACAATTATTCCCTAGTCTCTGTCTACCTGCTCTAATGCTTGGAGGGTGTTTAAAAGTATCTGGCGGTTAAAACCACGACTACACTCACCCAGTCTACTGACGCAGACTCAATAAAATAAGGTTTTCAGTAACCTGCGTCGGCAGGTTTTCTCCGGATAGCCGTGACTTCAGGCGCCAGGGTGATTGCTCAGACATAGCTTGCAGGATTCAAGTCGCTGCCACCAAAATTCTGTGTCCAATAGCTGTAGTAATTATTCACACCAGTATCGTTTGCCAGGTAATAGTAGCCAATGCCAACTTCCGTGAAGCTGGAGTTGAGCAAGTTGGCACGATGCTCAGGACTGTCGATCCATCCCTGAACGACTTCTTCGGGAGTGTCGTAACCAGCGGCAATATTTTCTATATAAATAGAATAAACATAACCAACCTGATTTATGCGGCTGGCTGGGGTAGACCCATTTAGACCATTATGGTCAAAGTAATCGTTCAGGGCCATGTCCTGAGAATGACCCAGGGCTGCGGCATCTAGTTCAATGTTCAGTTGCAGAGGAGCTAGACCGTTGGCGGCCCGGAATTGATTGGTGAGATTGAGTACCCGTTGCACAAAGTCGGGAATTGGGGCGGCTGCAGGGGCGCAACTGGAGGTATTTCCACCACGGAAGGAACCGGAGAGGGTGTCGCTACAGCAGGAGATAGAGTGGGGAGCGGAGTTGCGATCGCTGGAGTGGTGGGGGAGACGCTGACATCGTAAGTACCCGGAGCCAGGGTTTGGGCGATCGCATCCACTTGTGGGATCTGGGGGGAAGCAGCAGGAGTGGCAGGTGCGATCGGGAGGGTAGAGTCGAGCGTACTACCGGGTAAGACTGGGGTAGAAATTTCGAGATGAGCAGGGGTTAAGGGCGCTGAACTGCCTGATGGCATGTTTCTTGGTATCAGCGGAGCGGTGAGGTCGGATGGGCTGGTAATGCTAGAACCAGAAACTGGGAGGGATGTACTTAAGGGTGAAGGATTCGAGTGTCCTGCATGGGGGCAGGATGAATGATGAACAAAATCCAAATTTGTGGTCATGTATCTTGCTTGATGAGATAGTTGTGTGCAGTGCTCTGCCGAAATTGCTCACAACAAAGCCAGCACCTGATGTTTTTGGTAATCACAGGCACTTGATGTCGATCGCCGATCGGGGGCTATTCCTGGAAGCAGCTTGATGAAAAAGTGCTTTATTTCTCCAGGATTTTGAGTAATTGACCAGACCTGATTAGGCGAAGCGGGGAATCGCTGATGGACTCCCTGGAAGTTAGGGGGATGCTTCGACTCAGGAGGTTCCTAGTTCTTTGTAGACCAACTCGTTCATCCCTCACATTGTCAGAAAAACTGGAATCATCATTCCACGTTCTGGTAAAATCCCTGAGCTTTGCACTTGAGCCATGTTACATAAGAGAGGATTATTCCAGCACTTTTGGGGTAGACGATCGCTCAGGCCACTTTCAGTACGGATGAATTTAGCTTTCAGACGGGAAGCCCCGCGCTCTACCCGCTTCGGGTGAGCGTCGGGATGAGAGGCGCGTGAGTCGAGGTACGTTGCCTGACCAATGCGAAGCGAGGGAAGGCAACAATGCCGAGACGAACACACTATCTATCGGCACTAGGCAGAGAACTGATGTAGAAGCGAATTACCTCTGCCATGCTCAATCCTTTTTTGCCTGCATAAGCTTTTAACTTGCCCCACTCTTCGTCGGCGACTCGAATATTCAATCGTCTTTCCCTTGCGATTATGATGCTGTTTGGTAGTACACTATGAAAGTGTAAAACATTTGGATTGTTATGGCAAAACACAAGACAGCAGAGAGGATGACTGTGTCCTGTCCCGGATGCAGAAAAACACTGATTGCTATGGCTGGATTGCGTCAGTTGTCGGAGCAAAACTGATGCGAATTGCCTACCAATACCGTCTACTGCCAACCTCTGAGCAACGCGCTAAACTGTCGCGCTGGCTTGATATGTTGCGATTGCAATATAACTGGATGTTGGCAGATCGCTTTGATTGGTGGGAGATGAATCGCTGCCCAGTGAACGCTTGCCCGTTGGTGGCAAGTATCGCTGAGCCACGGGAGCAGCCCAACTACTACAGCCAGAAACGCTCTCTTGTCCCACTGAAGCAGGATAGACCCTGGTACAAAGAGATTTACTCCCAGGCTCTTCAAGATATGGTGAAGCGGGTCAAATTGGCATTTGACCGTTATCTTAGTGGTGATTGTAACGGCAATCGGAGCGGCAAACCCCGTTTCAAAGGAAAGAATCGCTATCGCTCGTTTACCTATCCTCAAGCCTCAATCGCCTGGATTGATGGCAACAAGATTGAGCTACCCAAGCTTGGGATATTTAAAGTAATTTGGCATCGTCCACTGCCTGAAGGGTTTAAAGTTAAAACCGCTATTGTTACTAAAAAAGCAGATGGCTGGTATATCACGCTGACGCTAGAGGATATGTCTGTCCCAGAATTTATTTCCGATGTTGAGCCAAGAGAAAACAACTCTATCGGGATAGACTTGGGACTTGAAAAATTTTTGGCTGATTCAGATGGGGGATTTGAGCCAATCCCTCAGCACTTCAGAAAGTCAGAAGAAAAGCTTGCACGTTTGCAGCAAAAGGTATCGACTGCCAAACAAGGAAGCCGCGCCCGAAAGCTGCTAGTTCGCAAGGTTGCCAAGTTGCATCAAAAGATTGCACGGCAACGGAAACAGTTTCATTTTGAAACCGCGCAAAAGGTTCTCAAGAAAGCCGATGTTGTGTTTGTTGAGGATCTAAGTGTGAAAAACATGTCCAGATGCGCCAAACCAAAACAGGACGAAGCGGGTAAGTTTCTTCCCAATGGTCAATCGGCTAAATCTGGACTGAATAAGAGTATTGCTGATGCAGGCTGGAGTCAATTCCTTGACATACTCGCTTTCAAAGCTGGAAAAGCTGGTCAGAGAGTGGTCAAAGTAAACCCCAAAGGAACCTCGCAGCATTGCTCAAACTGCCTCAATCGTGTTCCGAAAGAGTTATCTGACCGATGGCATTCTTGCCCACATTGCGCTACGGAACTCGACAGAGACACGAATGCAGCAATTCTCATCAAAAAAGTAGGGTTGGACATCGCCTTACTCAAAAATGCTCAACCAGCTTCGGATTGGAAGAGAAGCCCGCGCTGTACCGCATAAGCGGTCAGCGTCGGGAGTATGTCACTACAAGTGAATTGTAGGATCAAACTGGCGATTGCAGTAGGGATAGCTGAGTGCTTGATTTAACGAAACTGGCCCAGCAAATGCAGGGGATTAGCCATCATTTAACGCAGGAAGCAGTGGCCACACGGAACCGTATAGAATTAGCCAACACCTTTCTAAACCAGGCATTTCAGCAGCAGCAGGAGTTTGTTAGCCGCCTGCAAACCTGGCGCGATCGGCTCTGTTTTACAGCCGCGGAACCGATTGAACCCCTGAATCTACGAGTCTCTATTTCTAGTCCCCCAACGGCCCATACCGTACTGGCCACCGATGGCTCCCAAATTGCTCCCAGTCACCATGAAATTGCTTACTGTTATCTGATCAATATTGGCCGCATTATCTTGCCCTATGGCCAGCATCGCTTTCCCCTGCTGGACAGCCTGCCAGAGGTGTTTTACCGTCCCGAAGATCTGTATGTTTCCCGTCAGTGGGGCATCCGTACAGAAGAATGGATGGGCTATCGCCGTACCGTCTCCGAAGCGATCGCTCTAGCAGAATTGGGAGTGATGGTGAAAGGGGGAACGATGGGCAAGAGAAATGGGCAAGATGGGGAAGATGGGGGAAGTAGAAAAGGTGGAAAAGAAGCAACCCTACCCCTCCACCCCTCCACCCTGCCCCTTCCCCACTCCCCTTCCCACCCACCCACCCTCGCCCTCACCGACGGTTCTCTCATTTACTGGTTCCTGGAACCCCTGCCGACAGAAGCCCGCGATCGGATTCTGATTCCCATCCTGGAAGCTTGGGAACAGTTGCGAGCAGCCAGAATTCCTTTGGTGGGTTACCTCAGTGCATCCCGCAGTGGGGAATCACTGAATTTTCTCAGATTACCTGCCTGCCCCTACGAAACGCCGGATTGTGGAAAACACTGCAGTGATCAGCGCGATCGTCTACCCTGCCAGGTGCTGGAACCTTTGAAAGATGTAAAACTGTGGGCCATGCAGTTAAAACCTGGACAGCGTAGCCCCTTTTGGCGGAGTTCGGCTAACATCCTGGAGCAATATGGCCACCACTGGATCTACTTCTGCTATCTGCATGTGGGCACGGAAGTGGCTCGCATCGAAGTGCCTGCGTGGGTGATGGAAGATGAGGATCTGATCGATTCAGCCCTCAGTATTACCCTGGCTCAGGTTCAGAAAGGGTATGGCTATCCCGTTTCTCTGGCTGAAGCTCACAACCAGGCAGTAGTAAGAGGGGGCGATCGTGCCCGCTTTTTTGCCTTTCTAGAGCAGGAAATGATTCGTGCTGGACTGCAAAACGTTGGTGTGTCCTATAAAGAAGCCCGCAAACGGGGCAGTATTGCGTGAAGGGTGCACCTCATAAATCGGGTTTCTTGCATCAAGTACTCAGGAGTTCTGTCGATTGTCTACAGCAACCCGATTGTTTGCGGGAATGTCCCAGGAAGCAATCCAGTTTAAGATTTCGCGGTTGACTAACTCTGGACACTCATCATGAGGACAGTGGCCCGCATTTTCAATTTCGATTAATTTCAAATTGGCATTGTATTTCAGGAACAACCGGGCCAGTTTGGGTGGCACCATCATGTCTTTAAGGCCCCAAAATAGCAACATGGGAATTTCCAGAGTTGGCAGAACGGCTTTGGCAGAGTAATTAACACTGCTTTGGGTTTTACCTTTCACCATTTTGCGGAGAGTGCGGGCGGCCCCCCGATCGTAGGCTGGCTCTGATAAGATTTCTAATAATTCGTCCGTAATGGCTGTCGGGGTGGCGTAAGCCTGTTTTGCCCAGAGGCGAATAAAGCTGGGACTGCGAATCATCCAGAACACCAGATTAAACACCAGGGGCGTTGTAAACAGCCATTTGGCAATGCCTAAAGTCGGTTTAGTCAGGGGTTTGAGCAGATTGAGAGTGGTTTGTACCCATTGCGGATTTTCCAATACGGAAGAATCGGGCAGGTTCAGCATCACCATCCCTTTTACCATTTCGGGATGGGCAGAGGCGATCGCCAGACAAACTAGGGATCCGATCGAATTTCCGATCAGCACTACAGGCTGCCCAATGAAGGTTTGCCAGAAGTCATAAACCTGTTCTACCCATAACTCCAATCCATAGGAGACAGATGCTTTTTCCGAGGCTCCAAATCCCAGTAAGTCCAATGCATAGACGGGGTGAGCCTGGCCCAATTCCGCTAAATTATGCCGCCAGTGCCCAATGGATGCTCCAAACCCATGCAGCAGGATCAGAGGGGTGGAGCGATCGCTCGTACTACAGGGAACGTAGAGATAGCGCGTCTGCCAACCTCGCCATACCCAATCTCGCTGCCGACCGACTCGGCGATACCAGGGCAAACACTGTGTCACCGTTACCTCAGTACAAAATCGTTAAACAACCTTTACAAAATTCTAATTTCCATTCTAAGCGGTTCAACCGATGGCTACAGCAAGGTTAGCCACTCTTGTCCTGAGGGAATAGATTGATACATCTTGGAATTTACCTTAACAAAGCAGCAGCAAGCCTGGTAGAGCGAGTAAAATGTCAGATACAATGAGTAGCCTGAAAAATTTAAATGATTCATTCCCCGTTTTGACGGGGTACCCCTATCTCTCTTTTAAGATAGTTAACTGGATCTCTATCCAAAGTTGAGTTGATCTACTTTCGGATCGATTTGCTGTTCATTACTCATCTCATCTTTTAACTTTAAATACTGCCTGTGACTGGAAATAAGCCAACCCGCGACCTACCAATCATTAACGAACGTATTCGATTTCCCAAAATCCGAGTAATTGATTCTGACAACTCCCAGTTAGGGATCATGACTCCTCGGGAAGCGCTGCAGCTCGCAGAAGAGAAAGAACTCGACCTGGTGCTGGTCACAGATAAGGCAGATCCCCCTGTCTGCCGTATTATTGACTATGGAAAATTCAAGTTTGAACGGGACAAGAAAGAAAAGGAAGCCAAGAAGAAGCAGCATACCGTTGACGTTAAAGAAGTCAAGATGCGCTACAAAATTGAGGAACATGATTACAATGTCCGCCTTAACCAGGCCAAGCGCTTTCTCAAAGATGGCGATAAGGTGAAAGCCACCATCATGTTTAGAGGACGGGAAATTCAGCATAGCGATATTGCTAGAGACTTGCTGACTCGTCTGGCTACAGATCTCCAAGAACTGGCTGAAGTACAACAAACCCCTAAGCAAGAGGGGCGAAACATGATGATGCTTCTCGCTCCTAAGAAATAACGTTCTGAAACAGAACGTTAAGCAGTTTCTAAAATGCAAGCCATCGAGGGCACTTTAGTAAGATAGTGCTCTAGATGGTTTTTTACGTATTTAGAAAAAACTGCAACATTGGTAGGTTCAGAGAAACGCTGCAAAACAGGAAGCAACGGTTGAATGGGGCACATTAAGCAGATCAACCAGAGGTTTATTAACCAGAGGTGGAAGCAGAAAATTCTGCAGGGGGTGAACCTTCGTTCGGAAGAGGCTGAACGAACTTTCCTGATGTTTGCATTTTATGCCATCACCTCGATTGGGTTGGTCTGGCTAGAGGCAATTACAGCAGATCTGTTTCTGAAAACTTACACGACTGAGGGATTGCCCTGGATCTACATTGCCAGTGCTGGTATTGGTTCTGGCTTAAGCTTTTTCTACTCCTACCTGCAGAAGTTTTTGCCCTTGCGCCGGGTAATTGTCATTATTGCCTTGCTGATGGCTGCTCCCCTGCTCTTCTTTTGGGTTAGCCTCAGCTTTGAGAACTTCTATCTTTTTCAACTTGCCCACTTCTCGATCGCTGGTATTGAATTTTGGCGAGCTAGCCTTGCCGGGATTACGGTCTTTTTCATGCGGTTATGGATTGAGGCGATCAATGTGTTGAATGACCTCAATACCTCAATTACCGCGAACCAACTGTTTAACATTCGGGAGATTAAACGCACCTACCCCCTGATCAGCAGTGGCATTTTGGTGGCGGATGTGATCAGTGGTTTCTCCCTGGGAGTCTTAATTTCCGGGGTCGGGTTGAACAATGTGGTGCTGTTGTCGTTTGTGATGATGATGCTTGGAGCCGGAATTCTGCTCTATCTCAGTCAGGCTTACCAACAGGCATTTCCCGACTTTCTGCGAAAACGGACTGCGATCGAGGAGCAGCCTTCTGATTTCTCCAGGAACCGCCCAATTCAAGGGCCGCTCAGGCGCTATGTAGTGCTGCTGTTCGCCTTTTTTATCCTGGCTCAGGTGTTGTTTTTGCTGATAGATTTTCGCTTTTTGGGAGCGCTGGAGCAACAATTTTCTAGCTCTGAAGGGCAGATTGCAGCATTCCTGGGGATGTTCAATGGCTTCCTGGGGATTCTGGAAGTAGCGATGCAGTGGTTAGCTTCCAGCCGGGTGATTGAGCGGGTAGGAGTATTTGCGGCCTCGGTTGTGTTACCGGGAGTGATCGCCCTTCTGAGTGCTTTATTGATCTCTAGTCCGGCGTGGCCCTCTCAACTGGTGACTGATCTCTCCTGGACACAGCCTGTATTTATGGGAATTGTTCTGTTGAAGCTCCTGGATGAGCTACTGCACTACACTTTGTTTGCGAGTGTCAGTCCGGTGCTTTTCCAGCCGATTCCAGATAGTGTTCGGAGTCGGATTCAGGCGATCGTCCGAGGGATTGCCGAACCCATTTCTACAGGAGTAACTGGACTGGCCTTACTGACTCTCAGCTTGATTCTGAAGGATGCCCAGTTGGATTGGTTATTTCCCGTCATGCTGCTGATGGCCCTGGTCTGGATTTTGGCCATTTTGCTGCTACGGGCCAGGTATGTCAATTTATTGGTAATGAGTGCGGAGCGGGGTCAACTCAGTCAGGATGTGGATGAACTGGAACTGCGTCGCTGGGTAGTGGAAACTCTGGATAAGCCAGTTTCCGAAGACCGTAAAGAGTCCTGTATTGATCTACTCAGTAAAGTCGATCCCAAAAGCGCAGGAGAGGTGCTGGCTCCTCATCTGACCAAGTTCTCTCCTAAACTCCAGCGCCGGGGATTGGAGGCCATGTTGCTGTATCCTAATTCTGCTTATCTGCCTCAGGTCAAAACGCTGGTTGAACTCTCACCCCCCCCCGCTGTGTTGGCTCTGGCTTTGCGATTTGTCTGGTTAACAGAAGAATCTCCCGATATCCGGAAATTGCGGCCCTATTTGCAGACAGAGGTGGATCCAGTGGTTCGCGGTACAGCAGCTTCTTTGATGCTACGCCGGGGAAACCCAACTCAAAAGGCTGAGGCAACCACGACCTTGAGGCGAATGCTGACTCATAAATTAGAGCGGGAACGGGTCATGGGATGTCGTGCGCTGGCAGAGGCAAATTATCTGCAAGCACTTCGAATCTATATCCCAACGTTGTTGCAGGATAAATCGTTGCGGGTGAGGCGGGCAATTTTGCAGGCGATCGCGGCCACCCATCTGGAAGAATTCTACCCATCGCTTCTGCGGGGATTGCAGTATAAATCTACGCGGGAAGCAGCGATGAAAGCTCTGATGCGGCTGGATAACGAGGCAATTCCGATGCTGGTAAAGCTGGCTGAGGACGTGCAAAAGCCAGATTCAGTCAGGCTACGGGCATGGCAGACGATCGGTTTGATTGGTAGCCTGGAAGCCCTCGATGCACTAATTTCCCATTTAATGATTGCCTGGGGAACGAACCGCCGGAATATTTTGCGAATTTTGTTAGAGATGCCAGGAGATGTGGGGATTGAGAGTGTCTTGGATCGTATGGGACGCAGTGGCGTTGAACAATTGATTGATCAAGAACTGGTGTTCATCGGCCAACTGTATGGAGCCTTGATCGATCTGGCCCCAGATCGGGTGCGGCTGCAAGAAGCCGATTTACTCAGACGGGCGCTGAAAGCATTACAGATGGATGCCCAGGAACGAATTTTTATGCTGATGCAGTTTCTGTATCCGATTGAAGCGGTGAAAGCGGCAGCCTTTAATCTGCAATCGGCCTCCCGGAGCAATGTGGCCCGCGGATTAGAAATTTTAGATAATACCCTGGATATTCCCAGCAAACGGGCCTTGCTGAGTATTTTAGATGGCAATTCGGATTGGGAAAAGTTGCATAGCTTGTCTGAAATTGTGGGGTATGATCCAGCCCAGCCTAGCGATCGCTTGCGTCGATTGCTGGAGTTGCGCCACTTCCTGTCAGATTGGGCAATCGCCTGCTGCTTTCACTTGGCCCGTCAGGCCCGTTGGACTCTAACGGTGGAACAAGCCATTTCCTGCCTCCGCCATCCCAAGGGCTTTGTCCGCGAGGCCGTGCTGGCTTATTTGTGGATGGCTTCTCCTCGCGCTATGCCAAAATTGCTGCCCTTGCTGCAGCATGATCCCGACCCCTTGGTGCTGGATCAGGTGCAAACTATGCTGAAAAAAATGGAGCATTCAAACGGTGCCGCTCCCCTGCCCCCTAATTCTGCTGGGGGAAGCCATACTAACTTGTGATTCACAATTTGTAAACCAGCTATTTATTCGGGCTTCTCTGAGTAAAATTGCACTGGTAAGCTATCAGCGAAGTTATTTCCTGTATGTCTGAAGCAACAGAAACGATTTTTAGCAAAATTATTCGCAAAGAAATCCCAGCGGATATTGTTTATGAGGACAACCTGGCGATCGCTTTCCGGGACATCAACCCCCAGGCCCCCGTGCATATTCTGGTGATTCCCAAACAGCCGATCGCCAAGCTTTCGGATGCGGAATCCAAAGATCATGCCCTTATGGGCCACCTGCTGTTAACTGCCAAACGAGTCGCTGAACAGGAAGGGTTGACTAATGGCTATCGATTGGTAATTAATACTGGTCCCGACGGCGGACAAACCGTTTATCATCTCCATCTCCATCTTCTTGGCGGTCGTCAAATGCACTGGCCCCCAGGCTGAGGTTGTAGGATGGGTTGCGCGATAGCATGATACATCACGTGATACATCAAACGTCAAACAGCATATCGTCGAGTCGCAAAAGCGACAAAGATAAATTTAGTCAATTAGTAACAACCTAAATATCTTCATTCTGCTTCGATTTTCTTTATTTATTCTGCTTCGATTTGCCGAACAACAGTTAAAGCAGAATAGCTGACTCCAGCCGTACCTTCACCGGGGTGGGTGCTGTCCCCGACTAACCAGAGATGCTGAATGGGCGTTCGGTTGGCAAATCCAAATGGCCCAAAAGTAGACAGACGTTGCCCAATACCGCCGACGATCCCCCGATCTCGCCCCGTAAATCGAGCAAAAGTGCGGGGAGTTGCCGATTCAATATGCAGTATGGTCTGGTCGTTTAGGTTGAAAAACTGACTCAGACGGGCGATCGCGGTATCAGTATAAGCTTGCTTCAGGCGATCGTAGGGATTTTGGGATTGTGGCTTTTGGATTGGGTGGGGATAATTTTGGCTTTCCTCTGCCCCCATCCCTAATCTAATCCCTAATTCTGGATCTCCGATCCCTGATCCTTCCTTCCACCACGCTTCCACGTCTGTAAAAGAGGAGGCAATAATTGTGGCTTTTCCTGCTGGAGCACGACCATCGCCTGGCTTGCTGACAGAGACAAACAGGGAATTATTCTCTCCAATCGGACCATCATAGTCATATAGGAACTGCAGATGGGGAGGGCAGTTTTCTGGAATGGCACTGGCATCCACACCCAGATAAATGACAAAAGCACCAGAGGCGGGAGGAAGTTTTTCCACGCGATGTTGGTAGCCTTTGGGAGTCTGATCACCCAGAAGTTGCACGAGATTTTGTACCGTAACGTTGGCAACGACGTGATTGGCAGGTTCGATCCAGGTTGCGCCTGTTTTCTGGTTACGGACTCGCACGCCCATAATTTGACCTGCTTCTGTACAAATCTGCTCTACGGTGTGGCGCATCAGTAGTTTGCCACCATATCGTTCTAGTGCGGTGACGAGGCGATCGCTAAGCGCCTGCATACTACCCTGCAGGTGAAAGAGTCCCTGAGGGGATTGTGACACACTTAAGGCTGTGGCCGCATATAGGAGCGCAGTTTCCTCTGCATCAACCTGAGAATAAAGCTTGAGTTGCAGATCTAGAAAGGTTTTCAGCCGCTGGTCGTGCTCCAACCGATAACCTCGTAAGGCATCACCGACTGTGGAGAAGGTATGGGGCAGGGTCAGGAGGGTATCGGGACGAACGGCCTGCACCAGTTGCCACAAATCCCAGAGATTGCGGGGTGGCAATACGGGATTGCGAGATTGAAAGGCCCAACTGTAACGAAATAAATCGGCCAGCAGTTGCCAGAAGGGTTCACTACCGGGAAATTGTCGTTGTCGCTCGGCCTGCCACCGATCCGGATCCCGCCAGACTTTAATCGGCTCCGTTTCACCGGGTAAATAAACTGCACAGGCTGGATCGCAGGGAGTCGCCGCCGGCAGATCGATCGCTAATTCTGAAAAGATGCGATAGTGAATTCCACCCGGTTCCAATCCGGCGACCTGAGTGGCCCCCACATCAAAGGTAAATCCTTGTCGCCGAAAGGTAGAAGCGCACCCTCCCGGCACCAATGCCTGATCCAGAATCAAAACCGAATAGCCTTTATGGGCCAACAGTGCGCCTGCTGTTAACCCGCCAATACCAGCCCCAACCACAACAACCCGCTTTCTGGTCATGAAGCTCTTTACGTTTTGTAACACTCTCCTTCATTTTAACGACGATTTTCCCAACTCTTAATTCTCAACTCGCTACCGCGTCACTTGCCACGGGATCATCACATCTTGAGCCAGACGACGAGAAACTTCGTAGGCTCCATAGCGATTTAAGTGACTAGGATCGGAGAAATAGTTGGACTGGGTGGCTAAGGCGCCACTCAAATCTCGAAAGACCATTCCTAGTTGAGGAGCCAAATTCAGTAAATAGGCTTGAAACTCGTGCTCATGTTTTTTGCGAATGGGATCCAGGTATTCCTGAGTCAGGGGTAAATTGACAAAGATCAGGGGAATTTGCCGCGCTTTCGCAAATTGAGCCAGGTTCACCAGGGCTTCCGTCTGTATCCCTTGCAGGTTAAACGCTTCGTAGTCGGTATCATAATCGCCCGGTACACGAGCATATTTTTGATAGTAGGTGATGGGATTGAACTGAATTGAGAGTGGTAAAAAGCCTTCGATATCAATCATGCCTTCGCCATCAGAAGTCAAGGCGGGAGCAGAGGTGGCCGCCGCGGGTAGCGAAGAGGAATTGAGCAAACTATTTGAGGATGCCATCATGCTATCTGATGACAGTCCTTGCGGTAGCAACCAGGCCATGAGTTGTTCTCGCAGTTTGGTTTTGAGGCGATCGCGCTGGGAATAAACCACCGAAAATCCTCCCAGTGCCTTATTAAAACTCTCATTGAGCACTTGATAGGGATTTGCGGGAGAGGCCGTGGAGTTGTTAGCACTGGAATTGGCATTGGCTGCGGAAGGTTGCGGTTGGGTAGGAGCAGCTTTGGCCGCCGTGATGCCAGCGATCGGCGGAGTGCCTGCAACCAGTGTGCGATATCCCTGAGAAGCCAGAATACCGTTATAGGTCAGATCGGGCCGACCGCTATTGAAGGCACGCGCTCCATCAGCAAACAAAATTAGTTTGGGTAACTTCTCCTGGGGCAACACCTGACGAATCAACCAATCTACCACCCGTACCGTGGCCCCATTAATTCCCAGGTTGAAAACTTTCAACCCCGCATAGCCCTGTTCGGCCAGAGCGGCTTTCAGTTGGGTTGGGTCAATTCCGCGTAATGCTCTGGAACTGCCAACGATCAGGACATCCGGAGGCCCATTGACTTCTAAATAACGCTTATAGACCACTAGTTGGCGATCGAGTTGCCGACTATTGAAGGTAGGATAGTCCACTTTGAAGTCAGGCAATTGATCGGCTTTCGCCTGCATGGGTGAAGCAGGAAGGGGACTGGTGACCTTAGGAGATTTCTCCTTGGCCGGGGGTCTGACCACAGTACTGCCCGGTTGCGTAAATCCAGAAGCATTAAAATTCTCCCAATCCTCGGCTTTCGGTTTATTCAGGGGAACAGCAGGAATCGGAGATGCCGCCTGACTGACAACTGGTGGAGCAGCAGGGGGGGCTGCAATCGGTTTGGCTGGGGCTGTATCTTGGTCGACTAGGGGTTGAATCCAGCGTCCCAGTAGCCAGTCGGTTTGCACAACCAGCAGCAGTCCTATAGTGCTCCAGAGAGCAGCAATCGCTAACCGTTGACGAGAAGAGGGAGTTGGGGAAAAGTTGGCTGGAGTAAGTGCCGGAGCTAAGTGAGTTGTTTCTGAGGGAATGAAGAGTTGAGTGGCAATCAGCGATCGCTGTACCTGTTTTAGAGTTGAGCCAGACCACTGATAGAGTTTGGCTCGCCAATCATCGGGAGGTAACTCTGACCAGAGGACAAGCGCGCCCGGTGGGGCCAACAGATCATCTACATGTACATCGGAAGCGGCAAATTCAGGAGTTGCCTCTGGAACTAACCGATTGCGACGTGGAACGAAATCCACCCCATAATTCCACAAAGGCTGCCGCTGTCCGGCCCGGCGTCCATAAATTCGGACACCTGCTACAGAGGCAATTTGCAAGGGTTTCAAGCAGCGAACAATGGCGGGAGCGATCGCATCCTGACGGGGGCAAATGAGGGCATCCGTCATGATATGTAGCAGGTCTTCTTTTTGGCAAATTTGTACCCGAATGCCACCCGTTGCTAACTTATCTTCTAAGTTCGGATTGAGTAAGCGAGTCAGCAGAAAGGTAATCGCTGCCAGATTGCCCTGCTTGGCCAGTTCCAGAGTCGGTAGAGCAAGCTCTGGTTGGTGAGCAGCAGGCAGATCTAGCCAGTGAACCCAGGCAGGTAGAACTTCCGATGACTCATCCGGAAGACTGGCAACTCCATAAATGGTAACGGCATGAATTCCCTGGGGTTCCAGCGACTGGAGGCAGGAACGAATCGCTGCGATCGCTGTTATTTGCTCCGGAGGAGATCCGGCATCCCCTGCACAAGTCAGGTGCAGGGTGGAGTCTTTAAGTAAGGCTGAAAATTTCAGATGCTGACTGGCCAGCGATCGATTGAATAACCGGGTGATGGCCTGAATATCGCCCCAGCGAGACCACTCCTGCAAAATCTCATCCGCTGGAGTCAGGTCTATGCGAGTTACCCACTCAGGTTGAGCTTCTCCCCTCACCTGCCCAAACACTAGCGCATCCCTAAATCCCCGCAGTTCCAGTTCCCGCAGTTTTTGAGCGATCGGTGCCGCCAGCAAAGCCGGATCTGGACTGTAGGCCGATTCACAAACCACTAGCAAACGGTTTATGGAGGATGGCTGATCTGCTCTGAAATTGTCTTTTACAGAACTTTGAGTTTTTGGGGAATAGGGCTTGACTTTGGCGCGAATGGCAATATTCAGGATGTTAAGCGCATCGCTCAGGTAGCGGGCGATCGCATCCGGCTGACCTTGCTGTGCTAATTCCAGCGTTTCATCGGGTTCCGCAGCAGAGGCAGGATCAAGGGGCTGAGCAATCGTCGTTGCGGCTGGGGATTGAGAAACTGCGGTGCGATTGACCCGATGATGAGTAGAACCCTGATGCTTGTGTTTCTTGTGAGGGAGGGAGTTGCGGCTGGCGATATCAATTCGTTGGCTCCAGGCAGCCTCTTTTTGTCCCACCTGACGACCGTGAACCAATGCCCGATGCACCTGGTCTGCGTCGTCCCCTAACAATACCGCCAGAGAGGTAGTTTTCAGCGCTGCCTGTAACTGGAGTACAATCACTTCAGCATTTGGACAATTAGACCCCTCGCAAAGAATATGCAGGTTGTTTCCCCGTAACCGCATCTTGACCCTGATATTGCTCTGCCCAATCACTTGCTGTATCCAGCGAGTTAAAGAGCCTGGTTTGTCAGCAGATTTCCGAGTTGGGCTACTGATTGAGGAAGTAGGGAATTGTCCATCGTCGTTTAGCATGAGAGCATATGTCTAACGGTCTGTTGATGGGATGAAGCTTCTTCCAGATTGGTTTTCTGGAGTGTTGCATCAGCTAATGAATAAGGACGGTCTAAGTCAGTGATTTATATCGGTCATTAAAGTTATGCTTCCTTCGCCAACTCGTCAAGTCCCTCTGAATGAATTGAACACCCAAATTCCGATTTTGCTCACGGATATTGCGTTCGATTAATGCTTGCTGTGATTGATGAGGGCCATCTACTCTGGATTCTGCTGCCACTCCCTGTGTATTTTTCTTTACAAAAGTTATCGACCTGATTGACCTATGGAATCTCCGAACGCTCCCTCCCATCAACGACTTTCGCCCAAAATGGTTGTTCCGGTTGATTTACTTATCAGTCTAGCAACCGTTCCCCTGGTGGTTGGATTAGTTGGTACTAAGATCCTCACCCAGATCGCCCAGGAACTCGGACAGTTAAGCGAAGAGGTGTTTCGGGGCGATCGCCTGCCATTGCTCAAATTTCCCAGCCAACCTTCCTCTATTGATACGGGAGATCCTTAGGAATGCTCGTCTCGCAGTTTTGAGTTGAAAATTTGGGTTCAGGAAGAACTGCAAAACTTCAAAATAGCTCATAAAATAGTCAGACTATCCTTTGAAAAACCGACTCCATGAGTGCAACACGTTCTTCGACAGATGATGCCTTTGGTTTTAGAGCAGCGATCGAGCCTGGCGTTTTGGCAGACTTAGCTGTAAATTCCTCCGCCTCTGACCTGTTCTTAAGACATCGGCTGAAAGTAGTTGAGGAATTATGGGAAAGCGTTCTTCAACAAGAATGTGGCCAGACCCTGGTCGATCTGCTTAATCAACTGCGACATTTGTGTTCACCAGAAGGGCAAGCAAATACGTTTGTCGAGTCGGAAGTCTTGCAGGTGATTGAAAAACTCGATTTGAATGAGGCGATTCGGGCTGCCCGTGCCTTTGCCCTCTACTTTCAACTGATCAACATCGTCGAGCAGCATTATGAACAGCGTGACCAACTGCAATACCGGGCTGGTGTGCGAGAAACTTCTCAGAATAGTCATACTGCTGCCTCAACGGCTGGGTCTAAAGGGGAAGACACCACGCCTGCCAGTCGCCTGGAAGCCGATCTGTTAGAGAAAACGCTACATGACCCAGATGCTCGCCGCCAATTGGGAACGTTTCACTGGCTGTTTCCCAAATTAAAAAGCCTGAATGTGCCGCCGCAGCAAATTCAAAATTTGCTAGATCAGTTGGACATTCAACTCGTGTTTACCGCTCACCCGACAGAAATTGTGCGGCATACCATCCGAGATAAGCAGCGGCGGATTGCCACGATTCTCCGCCAACTGGATCAGGTAGAAGAACGGCAGGTCGCTCAGGCAATTGACATTGACTCGGTGGATAAGCGGCAACTACGGGAGCAATTGATGGAGGAAATTCGCCTGTGGTGGCGCACGGATGAGTTGCATCAGTTTAAACCTACGGTGCTGGATGAGGTGGATTACGCGCTCCATTACTTCCAGGAAGTGCTGTTTGATGTGATTCCCCAGCTTTACCAGCGGTTTAAGCAGGCGATGAAAACCTCGTTCCCGACCTTGAAGCCCCCTCAAACGGACTTCTGTCGTTTTGGTTCCTGGGTCGGTTCCGATCGCGATGGCAACCCTTCTGTTACCCCGCAAATTACCTGGCAGACGGCCTGTTACCAGCGCAATCTGGTACTGGATAAATACATTAACTCCGTTCGTAAGCTGATCGATCTGCTGAGCCTATCGCTGCACTGGAGTGATGTGCTGCCCGAACTACTGGAGTCTCTGGAGCAAGATCAACTACAAATTCCAGCGGTTTATGAGCGCCTTGCGATTCGCTATCGGCAGGAACCCTATCGCTTGAAGTTGTCCTACATTCAGCAGCGGCTGGAGAATACCCGCGATCGCAGCATGAAGATGTACAAAGGCGAGTATATCCAGCCCGATCAGCCGGAGCAATTCACCACCTTTTACCGTTCTGGGGACGCCTTCCTGGCCGAGCTGGAACTGATTCAACGTAGCCTTCAAGAAACGGGCCTCACCTGTCGAGATCTGGATAACCTGATCTGTCAGGTCAAGATTTATGGCTTTCATTTAGCCAACCTGGATATTCGCCAGGAAAGTACCCGCCATTCCGACACCTTCAACGAGATTGTCGAGTACCTGCAAATTTTGCCCAGACCCTACACCGAGCTTTCTGAGGAAGAACGGATTCGCTGGTTAGCCACCGAACTGCAAACCCGTCGCCCCCTGATTCCAGGTGAACTGCCCTTCTCGAACAAGGCTAACGAGACGATCGAAACCTTCCGCATGGTGCGGCGCCTGCAGGAAGAATTCAGTCCCGAAATCTGCCATACCTACATCATCAGCATGAGCCACGATGCCAGCGACCTGCTGGAAGTACTGCTCCTGGCTAAAGAGGCTGGATTGTATGATCCAGCGACAGGCGTGAGTACGTTACGCGTCGTTCCCCTGTTTGAAACGGTGGAGGATCTGCAAAAAGCCTCCCATGTGCTGGCTTCTCTGTTTAAGTTGCCTGTGTATCGGAAGATGCTGGCGGGCGATCATCCTTCCATCAACGAACCGCTGCCCAATGGCAAGCAACCCTGGCGACTGGCTCCAAATCTGCAAGAAGTGATGCTGGGCTACTCCGATAGTAATAAGGATTCTGGCTTCCTGAGCAGTAACTGGGAAATCCATAAAGCCCAACAGAGCCTGCAGCAATTAGCCGAACGCTATGGTGTGTTATTACGTATCTTCCACGGTCGGGGCGGCTCCGTTGGTCGCGGCGGTGGCCCTGCTTATGAGGCGATTCTAGCTCAACCCGGTCGCAGTCTCTGTGGGCGAATCAAGATTACCGAGCAAGGAGAAGTGCTGGCATCCAAATATTCCTTGCCCGAGCTGGCTCTCTATAATCTCGAGAAAGTGGTGACAGCAGTGATCCAAGGCAGTCTCCTGCGCACCGGGTTTGATGACATTCAACCCTGGCACGAGATTATGGAAGAACTGTCTGCCCGTTCTCGTGCTCACTACCGGGCGTTGATTTACGAACAACCTGATTTTGTTGATTTCTTCCATGAAGTGACCCCGATTGAGGAAATCAGTCAGCTACAAATTAGCTCTCGTCCTGCTCGTCGGGGCGGCAAAAAGGATCTGGGTAGCCTGCGAGCCATTCCCTGGGTCTTCAGTTGGACGCAGAGCCGCTTCTTACTGCCTTCCTGGTATGGTATGGGGACTGCGCTGCGAGACTTTTTGCAGGAGCACCCAGAAGAACACCTGAAACTGCTCCGATATTTCTATTTCAAGTGGCCGTTCTTCAAGATGGTCGTGTCTAAAGCAGAAATGACCCTCTCCAAGGTGGATTTGCAAATTGCTCGCCATTATGTGAATGAACTGGTGAAACCAGAGGACAAGGCACGCTTTGAGCCAGTCTATGAGCAAATTGCAAATGAGTACTACCTCACCCGCGAAATGATCCTCCGAGTAACGGGTCATAAACGCCTGTTGGATGGTGATCCCGACCTGCAACGATCGGTACAGTTACGCAATGGCACGATCGTTCCTCTGGGCTTTTTACAAGTGTCCCTGCTCAAGCGGCTGCGACGAACCAAGGACGAAGCCACAACTGGAGTGGTGCGATCGCGCTACAGCAAAGGCGAACTCCTGCGGGGTGCTCTGCTCACCATTAACGGCATCGCCGCTGGAATGCGCAATACGGGTTGAGGACGAATAGCTCCCTCGCATGTTAGGCTCAAACAGCCAGGGGTGGAGCCAGGGGTGGACAAAAGGCATCAATTAGTATCCCACTGTACTGTTGCAGGCCAAGCATGTAGGTACCTTTTGTGACGAAGCTAGCAATGCAGGTACAGCGGTGCAGGGAGTTCAGGCCAAGCCCCACCATTATTTGATGACCGACAACATTCGGATATGTACCGCACTGTGGCTGATATTACAGGGTAAGCTTGAGGAACTGGAGCAACCTGCTAACTGGGTACTGGTTTATCATCAATAAACGATCAAATGATGAATTACGGTTGTTACCCGGAACTATGGCAAAACACACACAAGCGCACCTGACTCGTAGAGTAGAAAAAAATAAACCCAGTGCGCTGAAGGATATGACTCGCCGCCAGATGGAGTATTACATGGGGGCTAAATTGCTGGAAATCGGAGTCGATCCAAAGTTGGCTATTTATCGTTGGTCAAGTGAAATTCAGGGCAATAACGAAGTGATTACCTACAGCGCCTATTGGGGAAACTCGAAGGACACAGTGTTGCAACAGGAACAGGGGCTGTAAATGCGATCGCACCTCTCGCCCAACCAACTCCTTGCTGACCAGCTTGAAGCCGCTATTCAAACACTTAAGCAGGAACTCCCCACCCTGTTTGAAAAAGATTTGTCCTACGACATCTACAGTTCTGACATCTACTTCCGAGATCCGATCAATACCTTCAAGGGAAAGTTCAACTACCGCATTGTCTTCTGGACACTGCGTTTTCACGGACGCTTATTTTTTACCAACCTGGCCTTTGATCTGCACGACGTCTATCCCGTTGGCGATGCTAGCATTCGGGCCGACTGGACAGTCAGGGGAACCCTGCGCTTGCCCTGGAAGCCTGACCTCCTGTTCAATGGCTACTCCCTGTATCAGTTCAATTCAGAAGGACTGATTTACGAGCACATTGATACCTGGGATCGCTCTCCAGGTGAAATTTTGAAACAGTTTTGGCCGAACTGAGCAATTGCGGCAGCCAGAATTTTATAGTGAGGAAGGATTCCTGCGATCGCCTCACTTCTTTGCAGCAGGCATCTATACCCCATCCAGAGACCTTCCTATGACTTATCCCTATCGCCCACCATCCGAAGACCCACTCGATGAGTCGCTGCCCTCTCAGGTAAGCAAAACTTTACTGGTTGAGTCTGCTGTGCCCGCTGAGCATCAGGACGTGAGTACCACTTTATTAATCGAATCTGCTGTGCCCTCCGAGCATCCCCCCTGCAGCCAGACCCTGCTGATTCAGTCTGCTGTGCCGACCGATCCACCCCCATCCATTACCTATCCCCAACTGAAGCGGGCCGAGTTGACTGGCCGATCGCAACTCAGCAAAACTCTCCTGATGCCTGACGTACTGCCCACTGAAAAGCCTTACATCAACACCACCCTGTTGAAGGGGACGGAAAAGAAAACCGAATAGATCACACAACAATTGGGTCTCCTGGGTCAGGCAGAAATGAGGGCCGAGAAATCTTAGGGGCGTGGCGTGCGGCAGTTTCCCCCTGGTAAAAGGCCACAATCGTTGCCTGAATGCTACGCCCGTACCAGAGTCATGTCTTTCCTAGAAAGCTCCTGAGTGCTGAGTATTGCAATATTGCAGCATCTATGGGTCGCAATACTAAAATGGTGAACACAACTATTGCCGACTCCCTATTCCTGCTCCATCCATGCCCCAACCTGAGGTCATTCGACACAGTGAATTAATCAACCAGTTAGTGCTAAATCACCGCACGATGGAAGAACTGGGGCGGATTGAGGTGTTATGGATGTACCCCCCAGCCCATCGTGTATTGGGGTTCGTCACTAAATCTGGCTTTCTGGGGCGGCAAAAACTGGCTTTCAAACTATCCCAGGTGGAGGCGATCGGAGACAACGGAATCCTGACTCATTCCCAACCTGATCCCACAGATGCAGACCGGGTGCGACAACTGGAATCGCTCATTCACTGCGAATTATGGAGTGAGGCAGGTCATCAATTAGGCCGGATTACAGACTGCGAATTTAATTTGCGCACCGGGGCAATTACCGCTTATCTGGTTGTGGTCGATCGCCTGAGTGAAGTCATCGGCAGCATCTACCGCCTGCCCCCATCCCAAATCATCAGCTTTGGCTTCAAACGGGTCGTCGTTGCGGCCACTTCCCTGAAAGACTTTGAGCCGTACCGGGAGGGTATTCAGGAGAAGTTCGCCAAGGCAGCCAGTACGATCAAGGAGGAATACACCCAGGCGACTCAAGAATTGCGATCGCTGGCGCAACGGGTACAGGATAAGACTCAGCAAACCGCAGAACAATTAAAGACTCTGGCAGAACAAGCGAAGGAACGGGCACAACTGCTGGCAGAACAGGCCAGAGAAAAAGCCCAGGAGTTGAGTGAGCAACTGCGAGAAGGGACAGAAACGCTGGTCGAACAAACCAGCGAAACGGGAAGCGCCTGGGCAGAACGAGTTCACGATCGGGCAGAAGACTGGTTTGAGAACTGGGAGGTGGCGGTGGAACCATCCCCTTGCCCTGCTGCACCTGTAGACGACGAAGACTGGTTGACAGGCTGGGAGGAGGAAACCCCGTCCCCATCTCCAGCTAGACCGCAAACCTCACAACCAGCAGACTGTTTTGAAGACTGGGGAAACACCCATCCAACCTCGGTTCCCACAACCCCGGAAGATGAAGATCTGTTGCGGCAAATCCGGGCGTTTGGGCCAGAGGAGGAGGCTGATACCAGTGAGGAACCCTGGGGAGTGGCTCGTCCCAAGTCTAAAGATCACCATCAGAATCAGCCATGGATCCTGGACGAAGACTCGCTCAATCTGGACGATGATCCCTGGGACATCACAGAACCGCCAGAGCCAACAGAGGTTGTACTCCAACCTTTACCGGAATTGCAACCGAAGCAAGCAAAGCAGCCATCAGACTCATCAGACCAAGACTCCTGGATTTAGCAGATTTTGGATTAGCGATTTTGGATTTTGGACTGATCAGGAGAGACACCTGTTAGAAATTGGCTATTGGAGTCCTGGATCTACTGAAAGCATAGTTGATTTCAGTAGAGGATATCTGATGCTGGACGATCGCCGCTCTCAAACTGCTGCCTGCCGATGAGTGGAAGAGCTATGAAATCATTGGAACTCTTGCCTATTAGACTCAATCATCATCAGTAGAATGGGGCAGAGCTTGGCGTGCCCATTCAAATCAGCCAGAATTACAGGATGGGCACAGCGCTTCCCTATTGTTGGGCAGGTGGTCGGTGCTGCCAAACTTCAACGGGCTAAAGAACTTCGTCAGCAAAGGAGAACGGGATTTTCGCGGTGCTAACCTGCGGGGACAAAATTTTAAAGGACAGGATCTCTCCGACGCAGACTTCAGTGGAGCCGACATTCGCAGCACAAACTTTACCAACGCCATCTTGAAAGGGGGAAATTTCACCGGACACCAATGAAGAACCCGCCCAGAAAGAAGGACTGGTGCGACAAGCCAAAAAGATGTTCGCTGCCGCGGTCAATACTTTGCCCGACACCGCTAAATTGGCCGAGGCTCGCAGCAAGTTGTTGCCCTTAATCCTGAAGGTGTTAGGGTTTCCAGGTTAAGAGCAGTATCAATCAAGAAAGTTCTGAGTTTTAAGTTTTAAGTTTTAAGTTGAGTCAATGCAGAACCTAAAACTTAAAATTGAGAGCTTAAAACTTTTTACTTCCATGTTGGAACCAGTTATCGCGGCCTTCGATCGTCAGGATTATCGAACAGCGGCTCAATTATTAAAAGAATTGCTCAAACAGTCGCCTCAGGATCCGTGGGTGCAGTTTTATGTGGCCCGCTTGCAGGAGGTATCGGGTAAGGCGAGTGCTGCGGAGACTATTTACCGTCAACTGTTGCGACAGAGTACCAATCCCAAGTTGATGGCACAGGCGCGGCAGGGCTTACAACGATTGGAGGAGGCAGAGAAAGAACGGCGACAACAGGCGATCGCGCAGGCGACTGCGGATGCGTCCAGCCAGGAACCGGGAGTGATGATTCTGGAAGCGGTAGCGGGAGAGAACCGGAATGCGATCGTTCAACGCTTTGCCCAGATTATGAAAATCGATACTTATACGGCACGGGGACTGTTGCCCAGTCGGGGATGGCGGCTGTATCGCTCTGGTTCTATTGGGGAGTTACAGGTGTATGGCCAGGAACTCCTGCAGGCGGAAATTCCGGTTTTTTGGGCATCCCTCTCCGAATTGCAAGCGATTCAAGTTTTTCGCATCCATTACTTCCAAACCTTTGTGCCGACAGCCTCTGTCGTTTGTTTCAATGATGCCAATCAGTCTGGATTACTATCTTTTAACTGGTCAGAGGTGGGGCAGCGAGTGGAGGGATTGTTACCGATTTTTGGGCAGGTGGTAGATTTGGGCTATCGCGATCGCCTGGAATGGAAAGAACACGTTGAGGATTACGTTCATGTCTGTGACCTGCACCTGATTCATCGGCAGTGTATTCTGCGGTTGGTGGATAGTCAGTACGACTTTCATCAGGGTGTATCGGCAAATGTTCACCACGACACGATTCGTCAATACTGGAACGAGTTGAGTGCAGGGCTGAATCAGCAACTTCCTGAAACTCCAATTCAGTCCCTTTTCACCCCATTTGCTGAAACCACAGAAGACTTTACCGTTGTTCTCGATCGCATCCCTTCCCATATTCATCTGGCGCGATCGACGGATTGTTACCTGGATACCGCCTTTCATCTGTACAGCAGTCTGGCCTTCCTGCAACGCTCCCGTGCGATCGCAAAAAAATAGGAGTGCGACAGAACTCACTCCTAACACAATCAATAAGGTAGTAAGGGCTCGGCATGCAGGCAATAATGCTTGGGTATCAGTTAAAATTACCTGCCGAATGCTGTGCCCCTACGCTATGTCTGTTATCGGTTTCTAGCCGACTTTCATCTTACGGGCCATGTCCAGATAGGTAGACATATTGGCACCGGGACGGCGACGGCTGTTGCTGCCATTTGTCACCAGATACTTGGTGGCAAATTCCGTTTCCGGTTCAAAAGTAGCTGGCTTCGGTGCTGGTGCAGCCACTGCTGCTGGTTTTGCCGTTGGTGCTTTAGCAGGCGCTGGGGTAGCTGCAGCAGGTTGCTTCCCTTCAGCCAGAGCCGCCAACTTTTCTTTCCGGCTAGTTTTTGCAGATTGGACCTCAGTTGGCTTAGCCTCAACTGTTGCGCCGTTTGCAGTTTGGGCAGGAGCCGGAGAGCCAGCCTGGGCTGCACCAGCTTTGGACTCATCTAACTCTAAATAGAAACCCGAATTGCCCTTCTTAGCGGCAGGTTTGGTTTCGCTGCCAGAAAGGGCTTCAGTTTTTTTCTTGACGCCTAGCAGACCACCGAAAAACCCAAAAATTCCAGAGAATAAACTTTTGATGAAATTAATTAGACCACTCATTAGAACTGCTCCTAAAGTTCGCTTATACTGACCCCGTTTACAAGTCAAAATGTTTAGAAAACTCTCACTCAGAGTTTCTAAAACGTTTGTATGCTAATACCTGATTTACTCGCCTATCAACTTCCGCAAGTTATCAAGCATGAGGCTGCCGATGCTAAGATTACAGCGATCGCAACTCGATTGATCCCGTCACCGATTATGAGAGTTTATTGGGAACACAAGCAAGAATCATCTACATTTCTTTACTAAATGTTACTTTGACAGATGCTTGCTCCTAACTCATCACACTTCAGCGATTAGATGGGGAATAACTGTTACATTTATTTGCCCTATTTCTAATTTCTCAGTCCGTCTGAGCGATGCCGCCACAATTGGGAAAATCTGCTCTGTTGCTGCATGGCTGGCGTAATACTCAGACTATCTTCGCTCGCATGAAATACCGTTGATGCTAAGTGGTTAGCGATCGCCAATCTGGACAAACTCCCGTTCTTCAAAAATTGCCGTTGGGTGACAATAATACTTGAACTCCAGGAGATTGTAAAAAGGATCTTCCAGAAAGAAGGTGCGATGTTCTAACTCCGTTCCTGGAAAGCGTCGCTTCGGCTGTTGGTAGAAACAAAGATACTGCTCCTTTGCCCGTTTCAGTAATGCTTCCCAGTCCGCTTCTGCCGTAAAAATTAACCCAAAGTGACGCGGGTAGACTCCTCGTTGCGGTTTCAGCGGCTCATCCGTGACATGGGCCACCAGTTGATGACCATACAGATCTAAAATGACCGATTTGGCATTTTCTCGCCCCACCCGGCAACCCAATCCCTCCGCATAAAAGGCTTTGGTATCAGGAATATTGCCAACGGGGAAGGCGAGGTGGAAGAGAGTGGGATTCATAGGGAATGGGAAGTAGGGAGTGGGGAATGGGAGAGGGTGAGTAGAGGGAAATCACTGGCAAAATAGGGGTGTCGTTTTCTACCCACACCCATGTTGTTCGACCCGATCGCCGATCTCGGATCTCTGATCTTCTTCTCTCTCCTCCCCCATTCCTATCTTCTCATCTTCTACCCTACACCCTCGCTCAATCACTGGCTGGTTGCAGTGGCTTTGAATACGGTTCTGGGGGCGATCGCCTGGTTTGCTCCCCAAAAACTGTTGACTCCTGCGGGACTTCTGCATGCCTGGGCCTTGGGGGTGATCATCTGGGGATGTCTGGGGTGGCAGGGGTATGCCGTGGTGATGTTTTACTTCCTGGTGGGATCAGCTGTCACCAAAGTCGGCATGGCGCAAAAAGAGGCAGAAGGGATTGCAGAAAAGCGATCGGGCGCACGAGGGCCGGAGAATGTCTGGGGATCAGCACTGACGGGAGCGTTGTGTGCGGTGGGAGTTCTAGCCCTGACGACGTTTTCTCCGCAAGCCAGCCCATCTGCTATTTGGGCAGCGCTCCTGTTACTGGGATATGTTGCCAGCTTCAGTACTAAATTAGCCGATACCTGTGCCAGTGAAATTGGGAAGGCGTATGGCCAACGGACTTATTTAATCACCACATTACAAGCCGTGCCCCGTGGGACAGAGGGAGCCATCAGCCTGGAGGGAACTCTGGCGGGAGTTGTGGCTTCGATCGCGATCGCACTTTTGGGTTGGGCTGTAGGTTTAATCTCAATTTGGGGGGTCGTGATTTGTGTGATCGCCGCTTTTATGGCCACCAATGCCGAAAGCTTGATTGGTGCCACTCTCCAGAACCAGTTTGATTGGCTGACGAATGAGTTGGTGAATATCCTGAATACCTTGATTGGGGCGATTGGGGCGATTGCGATCGCCCTGCTCCTTCAACCTTTTATTCCGGGCATACTTTAATGCGGCAATGGTGTCAGGTCTGGTTCCAGCCAGGTAATGTCACTTTTATTGCAATTCATTACAGGGTTTCCTACTACTGTGGATAGTGGACGAGCGGGGATCGTAAGTGATAACACAGTGTATATAGACACAATTCCCCCTAGAAGAACTGCCGAATCGATAGAAAAATTGCCGATTAACCGCTTTTGGTCATTAAAAAATACCGCTTCTACACAGCAAGGATCACCAATATGGGTTTAGTAAACCAGATTGAAATCAGACCTTTGTGCTGCATTCATCCAGCCGAGGGAATTGATATTTGTCCTGTTGACTTAGCCAGTACAAAGGAATTTCGTCTGCCTTCCAGCCATGAAACAAACCTGGTCTATATTGCTCCCAATACCGTAGAAGATCTCTTCGTGCACCGTTTTCAAACGGATCAGTTGGTGGTGATTAAAGGACAGGTGGTGCTGGTGGTTCTGCAAAATGGTCGCTATCAATATTTGTTGCTGACCGATCGCGATCCCCGTGTGGTGCGAATCCCACCGGGCATTCCTCACGGCAGCATTAACCTCACGGCTGCCCCCTGCATCGCCATTAATTCAGTGCTGCGTCACGGCCCAGCCCATCCACGCGACTATCGCCCTCTAAAACAACCCTTCCCCTACAATCTGGAAATTGCCGAAGCCCTTCTGGATGCAGCAGCCAAGTCTTATCGGGATGTTCCGTTGAAGACTTCTGTGGCGTAGGATGACGATTGTAGAGACGTTCTGGCGGAACGCCTCTACGAGATTTTTTTAGGCTAAGAACGACATCTGAGATTGGGTCGCTTCCCACAATTGCATCAGCAAGAACTCTGACATATCAGACAAAGCGGTGATGAAGATGCCTTCGTGAGCGGCGATCGTTTCAGCGATCCAGCTTCCCCGCACCGTGACTTCCACAAAGCCGTCATCCAGGGGTGTGATGGTGACGATCAGGGTTTGTTCCATCCGCACCATCCGCTGCAGTTGGGTTAAGCTAGGAGCGTCGGCTCGTAACAGAAACGATGCCTGTCCGGGTTCAATGTGCAACCGTTGTCCGGTACGGATGGCTAAAACAACCCGTTGGGCAATTAAGCCTTCCAGGGAAGTGGCGACACGCTCTAACCGCAGTCCATGTTCGGTGTAGGTCAGCTTCAGCATGCGTGCTGTCTCCTTGAGAAATGGGAAAAATTTTTATGGAGAGAGTGGTAGAAGCGGAACGGGTCTTAATCTGCAAAAAATCGGCAACAATAAACCCCCACTTCTGGTTTTCAGGAGCGGGGGTTTAAGCGTCTCAGGGGATTGGCTTACTTAGGTCAGCACAGGCTCTCCCTGCACCTCCCGCTCTGGATTGGCAAAATAATTTGAGCTCGAATCAACCGACCATCTTGGACGATCGGCAATTGGGCGACCAAAAACTGGGTAACGAAAAAATGATTAATAGCTCCTAGGATAAGTCCGGCCAGATTGGGTCTATGATTCGTCCACTCACCCATGAGCCAGCCCGCGATCGCCAGTTGCCCTGGTATGGGCTGACGCAGGGCTGAACTCGGTAACAGTGAGCAGGACAGACGTTTCATGGCAGGAATGGACAAATTGGTTAAAAACTTATTACTAGATACTACAAGATGTAGTATGAGTATGTCTACTCCTGGAGAATCAATTTCTGAAAGGTGAATTCCGGACTAAATTTGAATGACATCAAAGGTGCCCTGATCGCCAATCCGGTAAAACAAGAAGTCACTCTCCTGAATTTCGTAAACTGTCAGCAGTCTATCTAGAAGAAGCTGCCCCAACTGCTTTTGTATCTGCTAACCGCCCCGATGAAGGGCGAGATACATGGTTTCCGTCAGGCAAGACCAAGTTGTGGTAAGAGGCTTTGCCAAACGTAGAGCTGCATTTTTGCAGGCTTGATGCTGGGGCTGGGTACGATCGACCAGGTAAAGTAAAACCCCTGCATCGCACAGAATCATAGGTCTAGACCTTGTTGTCGATATTTGTCGAGTAACAGTTGCTGATAATCAGTGACCGATTCAGATAAAATTGCTCCATCCAAGTGATCCACAGTTTCAAACCACTGCGTCCATGCTCTCACAAATTCCTCAGCAGACCGGCTATCAGTCGCCCTAGCCTGGTACTTATAGATAACGTAATCAATGAAATCGTTCACTTCTTATAAAAGTGGTTCAGGAAGTTGCTGCAGTTTAGCGATCGTGAAATCAAGAAGGGTCATAATAGCTTTCCCTTAGGACATAGGTTGCAGGGAATCTTTGGCTTGATTTCAAGCTATGCGTTTTATAGCTCTCAGTACCAGCCATTTGTACTTGGTTGCGTTCTACCCTGGCCTTTCCCTGATGCGGAGAGGGGAACTCTTCAAAGCCTTTTTCCCTTGTAGGGAAGGGGGTTAGGTCTGAGATTATCTCAGCCAACTACCCACGAAATAGGCTTTATAACTAATGCAATCTGTTTGATCGGATATCGTATGTCCACATTCACACAGAATTTTCATTGGTTTCAGTCCGAATTAGGTTTGTACGTAGCGGCATACCAAGAATATACTCTGCTAAGCTTTAGTCAAAGTCGCCGAAGTCCAGAACTGGGCTGTTATAAGCCAGAGTTTCGTAGTCTCCTAAGAGATTGGCCTGCACCAGTTTGCTGACTCGTAAACTACGCCAGTAGCGACTGTGATCGGTAGCTAGTCCCAAAGCCATTGCCACATCGCCAATGTTCTTCTTGAAAAAGTTGCGTTCGCCTAGATAATGATCACGGAAAAACAGGTTGGAACCTTCTAAGTTAAGGCTGGAGCGCAAAGGATAGGCAAATACATCAGAGGCATGAATGATATTGACCCAGCGCAGGGGATCGCCTATATAGCGACCTGCAAACTCAATCAGTTTCTGGTTATTCACGCTCATCAATTGTCGGAAGATCAGCAGCGGACAGCCCATTGTGCTGATACTGCGTAATCGGACTTTGCGACCTTCTCCTGGGCCACTTAGTCCCTTAATCACTTGACGCACGTAGTAGGCTGGATCTCCTTCAGTGCTATAAGCTTCTGAAAATAGCAGATCCCACAAAATAACGCTGCTGAGGGAATGCACCACGATATGCAGATCTTCTTCCAGGGGATTGTCGGTCAGGAAGTCCAGAAATTGGGTGGCAACGGTGTGCCGGATTTCCTTGCCTCGCTCACTACTCAGGTATTTAAAGATGTCGTGGAAGAAGCCATTGATCAGTTGTTCTCGGCGCTGGCGATAGTGAAACACATCATCCACGTCGATCTGGGGATGCTCAAATTTGAAGGCTTCCAGATCTTGCTGCACAAAGTCCCAAATTTCGTTGGTATTGCCCAGGGTGTCTCCCCAGTAAGCGGAATAGAACGCTGGAATAGGTAAGCCCAGCGCAGTAAATTCTGCAATCAGTCGCGATCGCAACGGATCGGCGTAGGTGGGTTGCCGGACAGAAGCACCATGCATGAACCAAACGAGCATTGGAGGGGATTGAAATTAGAGATCAGGGATGAGGAAGCGGGGATCAGGGGATGGTGATCACCGTAAATGATTATGTATCATTGGGAGATCGCTGGTTACTAACCTCCAACATTCCTGCGCGATTGCCCAGTCTTCCTGCGTATGAATTACCAGGACTCGGATGGTTGAATCTGGGGCGGCAATGTCCTGATCAACGGGGTGAGAGTTGTTCTTGTCGGAGTCCAGTTTCAGGCCAAGAAAGGCCAGATTTTGGCAGGCGGCGGCTCGTACAGGGGCGGAGTTTTCTCCTACACCTGCGGTAAAGACCAGAGCGTCCAGTCCTCCCAGACTGGCCAGCATGGAGCCGATCCCTGCTCGGAGGCGATGAATGTAAACATCAAAAGCCAGCTTGGCCTGCTGATTGCCATCGGCGATCGCGCTCATCACCTGTCGCAAATCGGCGGAGACTCCAGAGACTCCCTGCAAGCCAGAAGCACGATTCAGCAGCTTGTCCAATTCCTCGGCTGTATAGTTCTCCTGGCGCAAAAGGTGAATTAAAATTCCAGGATCTATGGAACCAGAACGACTGCCCATCATCACGCCTTCCAAGGGCGTGAAGCCCATCGTTGTATCAATGCTGACTCCATTCTGAATCGCAGCCAGGGAGCAACCATTGCCCAAATGACAGGTAATTAAATGCAAATCCTGGAGGTTCCGACCCAGGAGTTGAGCAGCTCGGTGGGCGCAGTATTGGTGACTGATGCCATGAAATCCATAGCGACGAATGCCTTGTTCCAGATAACGGTAAGGGATGGGGTAGGTATAGGCTGGTGGAGGGAGGTGAGCATGAAACGCGGTGTCGAAAACGGCGATCTGAGGAACGGTTGGCCCCAAAATTTGCTCGGTGGTTTCAATGCCTTCCAGGTTGGCAGGATTATGTACCGGGGCAAAGACGGCTAGTTCGGCGATCGCGGCTTTTACTGCTGGCGTAATCCGTACCCGTTCCTGGTATTTGTCTCCCCCATGAACAACTCGATGCCCTACGGCAACAATTTCACCAGGTTCTGCAATGACCTGCGTTTCACCTTGCCACAAGGTATTCATCAAGTGCTGGACTAGGGCGGGTTTATCGGTCGTTTGAATCTCTTCTTTGAGTACTGTTCCTGCGGCCGTCTTCACCCGCACTTCCGCAAAGCCCTGATGGTGAGTCCAGTCCACAAAGCCGTCCCACACTGGCTCTAAGGGATCCTCCGGTAAGCGATCGTCGGGCAGATCATAGAGACAACTTTTCTGACTGCTGGATCCGGCGTTGAGCACCAATATCTTCATAGGTTTAGGGGGTGGAATTACCAGGAATGTAGTGCCCGCAATTGAGAAGTCTTTTTCAGTTGATGTGCCTGCATTCGGATTAGCACATCATCCAGAATGGTAACGGCTTCCGCAATAAATGGGCCTTTATTGAGCATGACGCATTCTGCTCGTTCTGCCATCGCCGCATCGGTGATTTCTCCCCGTGAAGGCAGCCCTGTTTTCACCAGATTTTCCAGCACCTGAGTCGCCCAGATTACCGGAACGTGAGCCGCTTCACAGAGCCAGAGGATTTCTTCCTGCATTTCTGCCAGCCGCTGATACCCAATCTCGATCGCCAGATCTCCCCGCGCAATCATCACTCCAAAAGGAAAGCGACCTGCGGCCTGCACAATCAGTTCGGGGAGATGCTGCACGGCTGTAGGCGTTTCAATCTTGGCGACGATCGCCAGCTTAGATGTCCGTCCCCGCAATCGAGCTGCAATCTCGTTTTGCAAGCGTTCTATATCTGCTGCCGTTTGCACAAAGGAATAACCCACAATATCGGCATGAGCCACCACAAAATCTAGATCTTGCAAGTCCTGATCCGTTAACGGATTCAGGGGCAATAGAGTATCGGGAAAATTCATCCCCTTTTCAGGCCGCAACTTGGCACCTTTCGGGCCAACCTGCATCACCTCCAGCAATACCCCATCCTGACTCTCAGTAGATAGGGAATGATGAGTATCGACCACCCGTGCGCCAATCTTACCATCGTCAATCCAGACAGAGGCTCCCACCTGTAAATGCTCGATGATTCCGGGCAGCATACATCCAGTCTGAAAGTAACCGGGGGGTAAGGAGTTGAGAACGATCGCTTCGGTGCTAGAAGGTGGTATGGCCTCCCGCGAGAGCCAGATGCGATCGCCTTTGCATACACGCTTCTGATCAACTGGACGGAAGACTTCTCCAGTGCGAGGTTTAGGGCCGCCCAGATCCATCAATACCTTGCAAGCGCGTCCCATTTCCCGATTGGCTCGTCGCACATGGTTGATCATGGCCAGCCGCTGATCCGGAGTATCGTGAGCACAGTTGATGCGAACACAGGTTGTTCCCCGCTGCATCAAGTCTCGGATCAGGTCATAATTTTCCGCCGCTGCAGTGGGTAAAGTGACCATGATATGAACTCGTCGATCGCCCACTGCTTTGCCAAACAATTCTTCCGTATGATGCTGCAGCTGATGGTCGCCAGCGAAGAAATCCGCAGGTACGGGACGGGGAAGACAGGAAGCCGGATCCAGATGGCAAATCGCACTCAGAGTTGCAATTACCGCATCCAGGTTGGGCATTACTCGTGCTTCAATTCGTCCCAAAGAGGACAACCCCCAGGGCATTAAGGCCGTTTGCAAGGGACGCAAATCATAGCGTCGGAGAGCCAGATAGTAAGCTAGGTTCAGCGCACTGGGAAGGAAGTCAGGTCGATGGATGCGCGATCGCCACTGCTCAAACATAGCCTGTCCCTGGTCATGAACCATCTGCCGCAACAGGGTCATTGCTTTCAACAAAGCATAGGGATTAGTATGGCTGAGATGTTCCAGGGCAAAGGGTAAACTATCCGCTGGTTCAGGAAGTGATAGAACCATCATTCCCCCTCGCATGAAATATCCATTGAAAGATTTCAACAGTATGAGCAGGTTCCAACATAGTTCGGTGTTTTCAATCCAAGTCTAAAGACTTTAACCCTAAGATTGTGTACCGAAGAGGTTAAGGGAAGGTAAGTTTTGGGGATTGGCCATCAGAACTCGCTGTCGTTCTTCTCAATTCGCGACTCTGACTCCTTACTCCTTACCGTATCATTTTGATCTGGCAGAACTTGTATCAGCATGGTTAGCGATAAAACCTCTACCACTTCCTGTAGCAATGGCAAATGGAATTGAGATAGAACTGAAAATCGATCGCGCTAGCCATAGAAACGAGAGGCAACAATTTTTCTCCATCCTTTGCGATCGCTCAATCGGGATGACTGGATTCGAACCAGCGGCCCCTTCGTCCCGAACGAAGTGCGCTACCAAGCTGCGCTACATCCCGCCACATCAATGATACTAACCCAGAGTATCATATTCCCATAGTGGCTGATTCAGATTAGGCCTGATTAAAGATTGCGGGCTTCAAAGGTGTTGCACTGGTTAATGTCACCCGTCTGCATGCCCCGTTTAAACCAGCGTACCCGTTGGGCAGAACTGCCGTGGGTAAAGGATTCTGGAACTACGTATCCCCTGGCTTTCTGTTGCAAGCGATCGTCCCCAATACTACTGGCCGCATTCAGCGCCTCTTCCACATCCCCCTGTTCCAGGATCTGGCGGGAGCGATCGGCATGGTAGCCCCAAACTCCGGCAAAGCAATCCGCCTGTAACTCCAGCATCACCGATAGCTGATTGGCCTGTTCCTAGCTCACCCGCCGTTGCAAAGATTGCACCTTTCCTGAAATACCAATAAATTTTGAACATGATGACCGACTTCATGAGCAATCACATACACCTGGGCAAAGTCTCCTGGGGCATTGTGCTTATACTTCAGACCTGATAAAAGGACAAATCAACATACACCTTCTGGTCTAAGGGACAGCAAAACGGTTCCATGGCTGGCTTTGCATAGCCGCAAGCCGACTGGGGTGGATCCAGAGAATAGTACGAGCTTTGGATCCCGGTAAGTACGGCCCATTTGCCGAAACAGAGCACTTCAGGTATCTTCGGTATCCGCCAGTACCACTGAAACAAAGTTGGCCATCCGGTCATTGGCAGGTGGAGCAGAAGCCTGGGTGGTCGGGCGGTTACTGGTCGTTGGGGAGCCTGATTCAAAATAGCCGATGGGTCACCTCCCAGCAGCGTCACGACGATCGCCAGCAGAATCACACCAATTCCGCCGCCCACCACTGGCCCTGCGGGCATTCCCCGCCGATCTTCAACGTTGCTACTGCGACGACCAAATTCCCATTTCATAGCTGGCGATCAATAGAAGATAGAAGTATGTGTAGGATAATAGGCCTTGATCTCAAATTGACCAGGTTTGATCCATTACTTTTAATCAAATCGCCTTTGCTTTTCCCTGCAATTTCCCTGAAGTTCGATCAATTCTCATACACTAAACAATAGTCGTTCATCTAGCAGCAAACGTGGTGGTTAAGCCAGAGTGGTTACGGGTTAAAGCTCCCCAGTGGGAGCGTGTGGGCAAAGTCAAGGACATTTTGCGGGATCTGAAGCTGAACACCGTCTGTGAAGAGGCATCCTGTCCCAATATTGGTGAGTGTTTTAACAACGGCACTGCCACATTCTTGATCATGGGACCAGCCTGTACTCGCGCCTGTCCTTACTGTGATATTGACTTTGAGAAGAAACCCCAGCCGCTCGATCCGACAGAACCTGATCGCTTAGCGGAAGCCGTCCGCCGGATGCGTCTCAACCACGTTGTTGTCACCTCCGTGAACCGGGATGATTTACCCGATGGCGGTGCCGGACAGTTCGATCGCTGCATTCGAGCGATTCGAGATGCTTCTCCTGGAACGACGATCGAGGTTCTGATTCCAGATTTGTGCGGTAATTGGGATGCCTTAGCAATCATTCTGCAAGCCAATCCCGAAGTCTTGAATCACAACACGGAAACCATTCCTCGCCTCTATCGTCGTGTGCGCCCTCAGGGAGATTACGGGCGATCGCTGGAACTGCTGCAAAAAACCCATGAACTGGCCCCCTGGATTTACACCAAGAGCGGCATCATGGTTGGCCTGGGCGAATCTGATGAGGAAGTGAAACAGACTATGCAAGACCTGCGGGCTGTGAACTGCGATATCTTGACGATCGGCCAATATCTGCAACCTACCCAAAAGCATTTAGGAGTGCAGGATTTTATCACTCCCGAACAATTCGATGCATGGCAAACCTACGGCGAATCCCTGGGGTTTCTGCAAGTCGTGGCCTCTCCCCTGACCCGCAGTTCTTACCATGCCGAACAGGTGAGAGCTTTAATGGAGCAACTTCCTCGGCAGAAAGAGGCGATCGGCGTGGCTCATCCTTCAGGCGAAACCAGTAGTCGTAGTTGACGTAATTTCCCGCCAGTCGCACATTGCTAATCTGAACGGTGTACTTTACAGCCGGCTTGATTGAGTCTGCGCTCCAGGACAAGAAGTTTTCTACCCCAAATCCCTTGTGATCAAACTGAAGATTATCAATGGGGACAAATTTTCCATTCGAATCTTTGATTGTTACACCAGCGATCGCAAAATCTACCTGGCTAGAACCGTTATTCGATGCATTGATCTGGTCAGCGACCACAGAAACTGACATTAGCGGATAACCATTGCGAAATTCGTTATTTTGGAACAATTCTTTCGGATAGTCCCCAAAGGGATAGGCAACCAGATGAGGATTACTGCCAGATCTCTGCAGGGTGGAAACACGCTATAGATTACAGGAATGGGTTGAGGAGCAGCCGTCTGGCCGCTAGATTCCCTCGTCGTGAATCCTGGAGCATCCCAGCAAGAAAGCCTTCGGATTTAATCAGGCTCATGGCAGAACGATTCGTGCCATTGGAAGAGTAATGCACAGAATAGCCAACATTATTAAAAACATTTTGTTCTGCCAGACTTGACCAACACCGAAAGCTAGAATTGATGGGTGTTTCTTTCTCTGCATTAGCGGCCCGAATGAGAGCCAATTGAGCTGCTGGCAATTCTCTATTAACGCTATAAGTGACGGGCTGGAGTTGGTGAAGTGTACGAATTTCATTAATTCTTTTTAAGACTTTATCCTTCTCGTCCTGTTTCAATACGCCTTCCTAACATCCCTGAAGATTCGGTACAGCATCGTACAACTGGTTTACAGTCATACCAGTGTCACTGGGGCGAATAGACGGCAAGTTCCAGGAATTCATCCCACGATTCAGGGATACCAGCAAAGCAACGACGGTCAGAAAAATTGTCCAACTGCCAATTTGCCCAAATCGCCATCTTAAAAGCTTCAGATCAAACGGCTTACTGCCTGAGCTTCTTGAGAATTAGCTTAAGCTCCCACGACGTTGCGGTCTTTTCATAATTCCTGTAGCAGAGCACATTAGGGTTAGAATTCCCTAAACGCTTGATTCCCTATTGGTGAACTACCGAAAGATGCCCCTTAAGGATGGCTGCCAGTATCTGGTAATCTATGTATCTGCGATCGGCCATTCCCATGTCAGTCCTTTCCAAGTCGCTCAACATCACGATTCTGGGTTCCGGTGCCTGGGGAACAACCCTGGCTACACTAGCTTTGCAAGGAGGGCATAGCGTCCGGCTCTGGTCGCGTCAAAGTCCTCAACCCCTGCCTGAGATTGTGGAGGGAGCCGATGTGGTGATATCGGCGGTGTCCATGAAAGGGGTGCGATCGGTGGTTGAGCGAATGCAGCCCCTGCCTTTATCTTCCAACACTATCCTGGTATCCGCGACCAAAGGCTTAGATTCTCAGTCGGGCAGTGAAACTCAGTTGCCCTTGTTGCCATCCCAACTCTGGCAGAACGCCTTCCCCACTCATCCAGTCGTGGTGCTATCAGGGCCAAATTTGGCAGAAGAAATTCAACAGGGACTCCCTGCTGCAACAGTTGTGGCCAGCAACCATTTAGCCGCTGCAGAAGTAGTTCAGGAAGCCTTCTCTTCCCCACGCTTTCGGGTGTACACCAATCCGGACTTGCTGGGCGTGGAGTTGGGGGGAATTTTAAAGAATGTGATTGCGATCGCTGTTGGCACCTGCGACGGCTTACAATTGGGCACTAATGCTAAAGCCGCGCTCGTTACCCGTGGTTTAGCCGAAATTATCCGGGTTGGGTTGTACTGGGGAGCTAAACCCGAAACCTTTTATGGCTTATCTGGCTTAGGAGATTTATTAGCCACCTGCAACAGTGCCCTCAGCCGCAACTATCGAGTTGGCTTTGGCCTTGCTCAGGGCCACTCCTTGACCGACGTACTAGCCCATCTACAAGGCACAGCCGAAGGGGTTAACACCACTCAAGTTCTGGTTCGCTTAGCCTCTCAGCAAAAGATTTCTGTCCCTATTTCCCAACAGGTTCATTATTTATTGAACGGTGAAATTTCCCCCCAGGCTGCCGTAGATGCTTTGATGTTACGCGATTATAAGCCGGAAACCATTTAAGGCAGAGGGCAGGAGGCAGAAGAGTACTCACGGTTCTGGACTCGGACAAGGTTTAAAATCAAAAATCGCCGATTTTCCGCCTTCCTGCCGAAAGAGTTCCGCAAAAATACGCAAGCGCTTCTATCCAGGCTTTACTATTTAGTCATCTAAGCAAGTTTTCCTTCAAAGCCTTGATGAAGATACCTAAGCAAGGCGCGGAGTTCAGGAAACTGGAAGTAGGGTGATGTAGCTTAACTCAACGGCTGATTTAAGTCACTACCCACCCCTAAGTTCCTCTTTATACTGTCTGAGAAGCCTGAAATCAGGGCTACTTCTCTGGTGACTGCCGGATAAGTTCCTCAGAAACTGGGGTGCATGACCAGATGACTTGTTCCTATTGAATGCCATTTGCGTAACATTCAGTGATCAAACGGATAAGTTTTGAGAACATTACGGAACTCTAAGCCCTGTTCTCCAGTCCCAAATGGCGGGAACACTAACAATATCTCTGACTAAAGCCTAATTTTATCTGGAGCAACCGAGACGCGCACTATGCCAGCATCATCTTTCTACGCTGAAGCAGAATACGACGAGCAATTATACACTCGGAGTTTTCAGTCGGACAGTTCCGACGAGGACCAGACGGTGGATGACTTGATGAGTCTGGAAATGGACTCGATCGATCCAGCCAACCTCCAACGTGCGGCCACTCGTCGCACCACTGATCTGGTTCGCCTCTACCTGCAAGAAATTGGTCGGGTTCGCTTGTTAGGGCGAGATGAAGAAGTCTCGGAAGCTCAACGGGTGCAGCGTTACATGGGCCTTTTGGAACTGCGTCAGGCAGCGGCTGCACAGGAAGCTGGCCCAATTTGTCGCTATGTGGAGTTAGTGGACAGTCACGATCGCCTCACTTCCCAACTGGGCCACCGTCCCTCCCTGGAACGCTGGGCTTCAGATGCTGGGGTGGATGTTCAGGATTTGCGTCCGATTCTGGCTGAAGGCAAACGTTACTGGGCGGCGGTTGCTAAGCTGTCTGTGGAAGAACTGGAAAGAATTCAGGCAGAAGGCATCCGGGCTAAGGAACACATGATTAAGGCCAATCTGCGCCTGGTGGTTTCGGTTGCCAAAAAATATCAGAATCGTGGACTGGAATTACTGGATCTGATTCAGGAAGGCACCCTGGGACTGGAACGAGCCGTAGAAAAATTTGACCCCACGAAAGGCTATCGCTTCAGTACCTATGCCTACTGGTGGATTCGCCAGGGCATTACGCGGGCGATCGCCACTCAAAGCCGCACCATCCGCCTGCCCGTCCATATCACGGAAAAACTGAATAAGATCAAGAAAGCTCAGCGCAAAATCTCTCAAGAAAAAGGCCGCACTGCCACCATTGAAGATATTGCTAACGAACTGGAAACGACCCCACCCCAGGTACGGGAAGTGCTGCTGCGGGTGCCTCGCTCCGTGTCTCTGGAAACCAAAGTCGGTAAAGAAAAAGATACGGAACTGGGAGAATTGCTGGAAACCGATGAAGTCACTCCCGAAGATACCCTGATGCGGGAAGCTCTGCGTCGGGACTTACAACAACTGCTGGCTGACCTGACCGCACGGGAACGGGATGTGATTCAAATGCGCTTTGGTCTGGGGGATGGAAAGCCCTACTCCCTGGCTGAAATTGGTCGGGCACTGGATCTCTCCCGTGAACGGGTACGCCAGATCGAGGCGAAAGCTTTGCAAAAGCTGCGTCAGCCCAGGCGTCGCAACCAGGTGCGGGATTATTTGGAAGCCTTAACCTAACCTTTTCCTCCTGATTCGCTCTCCTTTGGCCTGCTTTCAGGCCACCCTCTGGGGGTTGGTGGACTCCACCAGCCCTTTTGGGTTTCAACAGAAAGCAAAGGCTAGAAAGGATCAGCACCTGTAATTTTCAGTCTCTGCGGTCGGTACTGGCCGTAGTTAAAGTTGCCAACAAAGGGACCGTAGGGTATGGTCAGGTTCGCGGCGATCGTACCGGATGACAGAGTAAAATTTGTGCAACAGGGTATTTGGAATCGGTGGAGGAGAAAAGAGCTATGGCTGAACTAACTCCGGTAATGGTTGGGATAGGATGTTTTGCGATCGCTTTTGTGCTGGCGAGCCTGGTGGAATATTGGGTACACCGACTGATGCACCAACCGCTCCGATTTGGGGAACGCCATCGCGATCACCACCGCCGTAATGAGGGTCAGGGAGTCATCTGGGAATTCCTGGCCTACGTTCGAGGTACGATCATCATCATGCTGCCGATGTTTTTTGTTTCCATCCCTGCTGGCATCGGTTGGACGTTAGGAGGACTGGTCTATGCTGCTTTCTCCTCCTATGCCCATCAACTGCAGCATGACAATCCGACAAAATGCTTCTGGATGAAGATGCCTGTTCACTACGTCCACCATAAATATGGTATGTGGCATCACAACTTCGGCCTTGGTGTGGACTGGTGGGATCATGTGTTTGGCACGTATAAATCGGTGGCATGGCTGACCGAAGAGGAACTTAGCCAGTCCGATCGCAATCTGCTGCAACTGCGGTGGTGGTAAGTCCTTTTGGCTACATCCGGTCATTAATCATTTGTTCTCTGTCAAATGATCAATGACAATAGCTGTCAATTCCAAAAATTTTTCGTCCCTCGGAAGCGTCTCCAGAAAGCGTGTGATATGGTTCCTAAAACCCGTCTTTCGTATCACAGGGTGTCTATTGGAGGAATCAGTATCGTGAGTTATTTTGCTGAAGCAAAGGCACATTTCATTGCTAGCCACCAAAATCCGATTAATCAGGCACTGCACCATTTAACGAATATTCTGGCTATCGCGGCGGTCATCTATCTGTTTATTGACTGGCGGATCACGATCGTCTGCCTCATTCTGACCCAGGTATTCGCCCTCAGCGGTCACGCCTTCTTTGAAAAGAATGAACCTGCTTTCGTCAAATATCCTGGCATTACTATCCTGGCTTCTCTTTCCTGGTCATTTGAAAATTGGTTTGGATTACGGCAAGTCTTAGAGTATTTCAAGGAATTGGGGGCTAAGGATTAATCGATTGATGTCTCCTTTTGAATAGTGGTCAATCCTCCCAGTCATCTGTGAAGGTTCGGGGATGTTCCCAATCATTTTCGATCGCCGTTTCCAACTCAATCAACTCTGCTTCTTTCTTAGACTGAGCCAACGATGGCAAAGGTACTTCCAAAGGAATTGAGCTTGAATTGGATAGCGTTTGTTGGAGGTTCGCCAGTTCTGCCTTTTCTTGAGCAGCTTGCTGTGCAGTCAGTTCCTCTAAGTGCAAAGGTTTGACAACGCGGGTAATAGCTTCCTGAATAAAGGCCTTAATGAATTCGTCTTTGCGGTTGAGTTGAAACTGGCGTTGTACCACTTCGGTAATTCCCCCATCGCCCCAGTCCTGGTCTTGTCGGAAGTATTCAATGAAGCTTTTTCCGGCAATGCGGGTGAGATAAGCCGCTGCAACAGCCTGGATGGCTCGCCCGACAATGATGCCACCCAGACTCAGTTCTAATGCAGTGGTTATCAGGGCGATCGCGCCTTTGATAATGCCCAGGCCAGCCATTGTTTTACTAAGCGATAAAGCCAGCTCCCGACCCCGTTCCAGGTCAATCTCACAGCCGTAGACCCGGCCAATCTCTACCACCATCTGAGCATTGACGGCAGCAGCTCCTAACAGATCCACCAGGGGTAAAGGGGTGGCCGCAATCACACCTGCCCCAATCCATTGAAAGCGATTGACGATTTGATCGGCCTGACAGCGACGTTCTCTGTCAATTACGGCACGAGTTTCATCGGCCAATCGTTGAGATTGCAAGAGGATATTGTCCGCGACCAAGTATTCTCCTTCTGCTCGCAAGACTTCTGCCATGCGTTGCAGCAGCGGCATAATCTCCGGCTCGGGTTGCCAGAGGGAACCATCTTCTAGCTGCACAGGTTGAGGATTGGCGGAGACGGCAATAATATCAGTGGGTGCTACCAGCCCCCGCAGCCGTTGTCGTAAACGAGCCAGGATGGCTTCTCGATCTTCATCCAGGTAGAGGTCGGTTTTGTTGAGAATGATCAGCGATCGCTTACCAATTTCTGTTAACGCAGCCAGGGGGTCATACTCCGATCGCCGCAAGTCGTTATCCAATACAAATAGCAATAAATCGGCTTCAGTAGCAAGTTTGCGGGCGAGTTGTTCCCGTTCCGTTCCGGCCACACCCGCTTCTAAAATACCGGGAGTATCAATGATGTGAATGTCCCGATTCATCCCCTTTAGTTGCAGCACGTAGGTCTGCCCCGCTTCTGTGGTGCCCATTGTTGCTCCCACTTTGCCTACCACCTGACCAATGACTGCATTCACCAGGGAGGTTTTTCCTGCCGATCCTGTGCCGAATACCACGACCTGAATGTCTCCCCGTGATAGGCTCTGTTCAATTTGTCGCGATCGTAGCAGTAACTCCCGACGAGCCACTTCATCTTGAATTTGTGCCACCTGCTGACGAACTGCTTTCAAAGTTTCTCCTGCCACCTCTTTCTTGTCTGTGGGCAGTTGGGGGGGGTGCCGTCGCCGCTGTTTGCGCTGCTCCGCCCGACGCGGCAGAATGAACAGGTAGTAAATCAAAGCAGCAACCAAGCTGGCAAGCAGGGCAATGATCAGCAGCAACAGTACCTGGGAGAGCAGGGGAGAATACAATGATACCTGCCAGAGCAACCGTTGCAAGGAATCGATCAGCCAGATGGATGCCCCCAGGATAGCAAATAGACCAGCAGCAAAGGCAATCAGGCGAGGGAGGCGCATAGGGAGAGGGAAAGAGGATCGGGGGGAGGGTTTGTTTTATTTTAGAACTCTGGATATTGGCGGGTGGTCAGGAATGGGGATGAAATTGTTGGCTGTCCTCTATAAACAAACAGAAAGCAGAGAGCAAAACTCCTTCTGCCCTCTGCCTTCTGCCTCGCTGGTTTTCTGCCCTGATTAGCAGGTTGCCAGGGTCAGATCAGGGGATGCTTGACAGTAGCTGGGCAGGGATTGACGCAAGCGATCGCCATACAACGCCAGGGCATTGCCTCCTAAGAGACGGGCGAGATGAGTGCGATCGTAGTTGGTTTTGGTGGCAGCATCCCGGACACAGTTTTGTAGCACGCCATCCCAGTGGCCATAGTCACCGGAAAAGCAGGCCAGCCGTTTGCCCACTTCGCCCATTGCCAGGTGCATATACGTGGGGGCGGGATCATCGGATTCAAAGGAGACAAAGATTTGTCCCCGCTCGAAATACTCCATTGGATCTCGGTGACGCAGATCGTAATGTTCGTACAGGCTGGCATCGTCGATCTGGGTGGGGTCGTGTTCCTTTGTCCACAGCAGATCAAACAGATTCTTCACCTGACTAATCACACTGGTGCTGTTGTGGGTACCCCGTTCCTGCAACATCAGCTTGGTGACATCCATCACAGGGGGACGGTAGGGATGTTTGGGATCAAAGTCGCGAATGCGTTTTTCCCAGTGTTCGTGCATGGCATGGGCGAGGTCGGGGAGCCAACCACAACCACCTTCCAGAAAACCGACTCGCAGGGTGGGAAATTGTTCAAAGGCACCATCAAAAACCATGCGAGTCATGGCGTGTTGTTGCTGGTTACGCTGCACAAAGATATGGGTCAGCACAAAGGTTTCCATGTGGTCAGCGATGCCCCCCATCATGTAGGAACCGGGTGCGCCATGAATGCCCAGGCCGATATTCAAATCAACTGCTGCTTGCAGGACGGGCCGGAAATCGAGATGGCTGATCGGTTTGCAGGTGCGGATGTCGGGGAAGGCTTCTGGTGCTCTGGGATGGGGCACGGGTAGGTTGGGCGGAACAGCAACTCCAATCATCCCCAGTTCATTGACACAGCGATGCATTTCTTTAATTGCTTCATCCACATCCTGTAGTGGTAACACCCCAATAGGTTTCAGCCGATCGCTGTAGGGACGGCAATCATCGGCCATATAGCTGTTGTAGGCTTTGCACAGGGCGATCGCCAGATCCGTATCCAGCAATCCGGAAAAGATCAGGTTCAGCGTTCCATAGATCACATGCACATCAATGCCTTCCTGATCCATGTGCTCAATCCGGGGACGGTTGAATATCGCTCCCAGGGTGGTTTCGGGATGCAGGGTACGGAAGCCACCCTTGCCTAAGCCACTGGGTTGGGGAAACAGTTGCACTAAATCCTTTTCACCAGTTTTGGGATTGAAATCCACAATTTTGACGCGCTGATCGCCCAATTTATCAATGATTAAACCAATGCGATCGCGATACTCCGGATCCAGATAATCCCGCATAATCAAGGGATTCTCCAGCTTATGAGCATCGGCATCAATGACCAACAAACCGTCGTACATCGTAACTCCTTGCTATTAACTTCACGATCCTAAAAACAATAATCCTGAAGACTGCATGATTCGTCATTAAACCACCCAATCTTCAGGATTGAAAGGGAACCCAACTGTTCCGCTCAGAGGGCTGAGTCAAGTTTTTAGAACCAACAGGAGCAGTGGAAGTCAGGCTTACTCAGCGGTTGCCAGTTCTTCGGTGCTGCCCCGGTTACGCCGACGGGTGAGGGAGTTAAATAGCATAACGCCGATCGCCTTGATTAAGCTGCCTTCCAGTTCCCTAAACATCTTCATGTTTAGGCCAAAGGCATCATTGGCTTCATCGACGATCCGATTGGCCATTTCCTCGTCTACGGCCAGATCATTCATGGCCTGACGGTACTTATTCTTAAAGGCTTTCTCATCCGAGATGGTTTTGAACTCGTAGAAATTGGTGCCTTCTCCCTCGTTCAAGTTCATGCCCCGTTGAGCGATGCCCTTGAGAATTTGCCCACCAGACAGGTCGCCCAGGTAACGGGTGTAGGAATGAGCCACCAGCAGTTCTGGAGCCGTGTTGGAGACTTCCCGGATGCGAGCTACATACTCTTGTGCTGCTTCTGAAGGAGCCACTTGATCCCGCCAGTTAGAGCCGTAGTAGTAGTACAAATCTTGTTCCAGAGCAGACTTTCGGTTCAGTTCGGGGAAGTAGATTTGAGACACTACGGGATGGTTCCGTTGCCGTTCCATCTCTTCTTCCATGGCTGAATACACGAAGTAAAGGTTGGAAACCAGCTTCCGGTAAGACGTTTTCTCAACGGTTCCTTTTAAGAAACAGGCAATAAATCCAGTATTTTCTGCCATGGTATGCGATTTCTTGGTTCCCTCACGCAGCTTGATTGCTAAATTGCTACTCATGCTAAATATCCAGCTTAGGGTTGGTGTGCAGATGTAAGAATCGTCTCAAACGCTAAAAAGCACCTAAATTGTTACGTTAGACCGATTTGATGAGCGTTTTTGTTAAAAATTCTGAAGTGAGTTTGCCAAAATAGTGACTTAGCCAAGGCATTAAAAAACTAGAGCCACTGGGAATTGAGAAAAGCGTGAGGGATCAACCCTTTTCCCAATTGCAGCACTCTGGTTTTCTCAGATTTTACTTAATGATTCTTAAACTTCTAGCCTTCATTGGCCACCACTTGCGGCAGACCCATGCTGTAGTTCAGCACGCGGCTATTCAGGTTGTAGGAGATTTCGCCTTTTTGCAGCAGCGATCGCACAAAGTGTTCCAGATCTGAACCAATCCGGCGCAGGTTATATTCCGTCAAATCTGCATCATTGTAGGATTCAACCAGTTCATCAAACTTGGCGTAAACCTTCTGGAGGGATTCCTCCGTCCAGTTGAATTCATTATCTGGATCCACATCCAGCGTCAGAACATTGTCACTAGGAACCAGTTCGTTTTTTTCCACTACAGCAGTGAAAATGTGGATATGGCGGGTGGTTGACTTCAACAGCATGGGACGACGGGTTGGCTACCTCACGTGTACGTCCTCATTGTAAAGAGAAATTGCACCGTATACCAAACATTTCATGGCGATAGAATTGGCTCAATGCCTTGCTTAGAGGCCAATCTAGTCAGATCATGGTCTAAGACGAGGGAAACTTTCGCACATGGTACTCTGCCCCTTCTACCAGCTTGTAAGTGTCTGCTCCCATTTGTTCCGAAAACTGCTTTTCTGTTGCTTCTATAACTTCTGCCGGAATGGACTTCCAGGCTTCCAGGTTGGCCCAGTGGATCACCAGAATCACTTCCTCCGGCTTGTGGGGATTAATCCAGACTTGTTTCCCTAAAAAGCCAGGATATTTGGCGAGAGCAGCCGTCCAGATCGCTTCATCCTTTTGGATAAAAGCTTCTCGCAATTCTTCGGCAACTTGCACTTTCAACCATTCAACGACCATCGATCGCCCTCTACTTTTATGAGCATTTCTATAACAGTGTAAATCTGGTTCCAGGGCGATCGTCTTTCCAGGTGCGGTGAGCCGTACTTCAGGACACCCCAGAACCAGGGTTAGATCTGACAGAATAGGGAGTGTTAGTGGGAGAGGATTGCTTTAGCGCTGGGTTAACCCCAAACAACGCTCGGCGATCGCATCCGTTCTTAATTCGCCGATTTCAGGAAGGCTGCATGGACAACAATCATTGGCTGACACAGCTACTTATGTTAGGGGTGAGCACCACAACCCTGGTCGTGGATAAGCTGCGGGAAGTAAACGATGAACTGATTAAGGACGGTAAACTCAATCCTGAGCAGGCCAAAGAGGTGATGGATGATTTGCTGCAAAAGCTCAAGAGTGAGCAGGGCAATTTTGAAGGTCAAATACAGCGACAACTGCGCAACTTACTGCAAGATGTTGGCGTGCCTCGCCAGTCGGAAATGGATGAACTGCGGGGACGCATCGATCGCTTGGAACGTCAGCTCCGGGAATTAGAAAATCGGTTGTGGCGTTAAGGTTTGGATGTCCTATGTTGATCCCTCCTGGGTTTAGCCAGCGCTCTGTTCCCACATCGTTGGGCAGAATGGTTTATTACGCGCCTGATTCAGAATCCTTGCAATTGGCGGAAGGTGGCTCAGCGGCCTCTCCACTGGTCTTTTTACATGGGTTTGGCGGTGGCTCCTCGGCCTATGAATGGTCAAAGGTGTATCCAGCCTTTGCTTTTGACTATCAGGTATTGGCTCCCGATTTATTGGGATGGGGTCGATCGGATCATCCCGTCCGCAGTTATCGGGTTGAGGATTATACCTCCACCATCATCGAGTTTGTAGAGCAAACTTGTGGTGGTGAACCAGTGCCAGTGGTGGCTTCTTCCCTGACGGCGGCCATGACGATCCGGGCCGCGATCGCCCGTCCCGAACTCTTCAAAAGCTTGATTCTGACCACGCCAGCCGGATTATCAGATTTTGGCGAAAACTACACCAAGAGCTTCTTTGCTCAGTTGGTCAAAACCCCCATTCTGGACAAGCTGATTTACAGCTTGGGTGTGGCTACCCGTGAAGGCATTCGGGCATTCCTAGAACAGCGCCAATTTGCTCGACCAGAACGGGTCTACCCTGAAATTGTGGAAGCTTACCTGGAATCAGCCACCCAGCCCAATGCGGAGTATGCGGCCTTATCGTTTGTGCGGGGCGACCTCTGCTTTGATTTATCGCTCTACATCCCCCAGTTAACTGTGCCGACGGCCATAATTTGGGGTCAGCAGTCCCAGTTTACAGGGCCAGAAATTGGTCGCCGCCTCGCAGACCTAAATCCGCAGGCGGTAAAAGCGTTTCAAGTTTTGGAGGATGTGGGACTCACGCCGCAGTTGGAATTGCCTGCCGTTACGATCGCCCTGATTCGCCGCTATCTAGTAGAGCTGAGCGTAAACCCACCCCTTATCCCTCACACCTAATACCCAAACCCTGACAACCTCCAGCCCTACAAGGGACTAGCCCTTCTTCTCTAAAATTCGGATATCCCGCACATTCAGGTTAGAGAAATTGTAGTTAAACCCTTCTAGTTCGATCGGGGTGCCAATTTTGATCTTGTTATTTCCCAGAACTGGCCCATTTTTGGTGATTTGAGCATTTCCTTCCAGTGTCACCAGCAAATTCTTACTAAGACCGGCTTCGGGTCGGGGATCGGGGACTGAAATGGCTTTACCGTCTGGCATAGGAATATAAACGTTGTCCTCCAGAGGTTTTACAGATTTAATCTTTACCTCTCCGTAAGGCTGGTTGCGGATCACAATGCTGGTTTTATCTCCTGGCTTCAGCAAACCCTCAACATTCTGGGCGGCTACTCGAATTACAACCTCCACTTCCACAGGTTTGGTCGTGGAGCCAATTTGAGCCACTGATCCAGAAGCTCCTGGAAAAACGAAGATGCCAATCAGAACCAGCAAAATGACCAGACCTGCGCCCAAGTCTAAAATACTGACCTTACCAAACAAGCGCCCCTGGGAGTCCACAACAGCCATGTACCATCACCTCAATCTTTGCAACGAACCACTTTAGACCAATGGACTTGGTTTAAACCTTGTCCAACTTCAGAACCGTAGTTTCTCTGATCGGAAAACGATCGTTCTCTAGCTGAACTTGGTTTATGAGCGCTTTTCAGTGTAGCGAAAATTAGGACAATCATTCCTGAGAAACTGATAAAGTACATAGCAAGTCCATGTTGAACGAATTCAACAATTGTTTTTTAGCAAGGATGTGATGAGATGAACGGTGTGATTTGTAAAGCAACTCCACTCAGCATTTTATTAGCAGTTTGTGTGTTTACTTCGGCTCCAGTTCAAGCTCAAACCTCTAATGCCGATCGCTCTGAATGTATGCAAAAAGCGATAGATAGCAGTAATCCTGCCCAACAAATCATTGCTTTAGGTCGAGCTGTAAACCTGGCTCGACAGGCGGCTGAGGCGGCGAATGGAGGGTTAACCAAATATCAGGCGGATGCTTCCATGCATGGGCCAGCGTCGATCGCTCCCTGTGTAGACAATGGCGACGGTACCTGGACGTTTACCGTGAAAGGGGGCAAACCGGGATTCACGACCCCTACCCAGGAAACGATTGTGAAAGTCGATGGTAATATCTGGAAGGTCACAATTGTTTCCAATGGCCCTATTCGCTAAGGAATGCGAATAGATTAAGGTGAAAGGCTTGGGTAGGGTCGAATGGCCATTTGTCTCTACCCAGATGTGTCGAATTTAGAGGAACATTAGTATAAGTTGCTACTTGATTACGGGTAGAACGCCAGTTGCGGCAGCCCCAGGGTTTCATCCCAACCCATCATCAGGTTAAGGCATTGGATCGCCTGTCCTGCCTGTCCTTTCAACAGATTGTCGATCGCTGACATCCCGATCACTCTGGCGGTGCGGGGATCCACTTCCAACCCCAGATAGCAGAGATTCGTTCCGGTAGCCCACTTTGTCTGAGGATAAACGCCACTGGGTAATACCTTTACCCAGGGAGAATTGCGGTAAAAGGCATTAAAGATAGTCAGTAAATCATCCCGTACCAGACCCGGATCCCGAATGGTGGCGTAAACAGTCGCCAGGATACCACGGGGCATGGGAATCAGGTGCGGTGTGAATTGCACCAGGATCTCATGGCCCGCCAAATCGCTACACACCTGCTCAATCTCCGGTGTATGGCGGTGGCGACCCACTCCATAAGCTCCAAAGGAACCATCCGCTTCTGCCAGCAGCATATTGATTTTCGGCTGCCGTCCCCCTCCGGAAGTTCCCGATTTGGCATCGATAATTGCGGTTTCCGGCACGATTAAGCCTTGTTTCAGCAGCGGAGCCAGAGCCAGCAGACTGGCAGTAGGATAGCAGCCCGGACAGCCGACCAGTTGGGCCTGGGCAATGCGATCGCGGTACAGTTCCGGCAACCCGTAAACTGCCTGTTCTGCAGTGGCCTGGTCGGTGCGTTCGACTCCATACCAGGATGTGTACACCGAGAGGTCAGAAAAGCGATAGTCTGCCGACAGATCCAGTACTTTACAGCCTCTTTCCAGCAGGGTGGGAACCATCTTGCAGGCTAACCCATTGGGCAGGGAGAGGAACACCACCTGACAGCGATCGGCAATTTTATCCAGGTCGATCGGTTCAATGATCTGCTTTACTCGATGTTCCAGATGTGGATACAGAGCGGAAAAGGGTTGTCCGGCACTGCTATCTCCCCCCAGATAAGCCAACTCTAAATGAGGGTGATCCATCAAAATCCGAACTAATTGCACACCGCCATACCCCGAAGCGCCGATGATTCCGACAGGGACACGTCCCATATCACCCATGATGCTGTACCTTCCTGCGGACTGAACCTAGAGACTTTGCTGCATTGTAGTACTAGACAAAAGATTTGTGGAAGGTGAAGTCACTAATCTGGCCAACCCGATCACGAATTAGAATTTAAACATGAGGAACTCTTTAAATAACTTAACGGTATTATCTTGAACACCTCTGCAGATTCAGCTTCGGTTTCCCCTACTTCGTTTCAGTTTGACTCTATCCCTGCGGCCCTCGCCGATCTCAAAGCAGGCCGCGCCCTCGTTGTGGTAGATGACGAGAACCGGGAAAATGAGGGTGATGTCGTGTGTGCTGCCCAGTTCGCAACCCCTGACATGATTAACTTCATGGCCGTGCAGGCGCGGGGTTTAATTTGTCTGGCTATGACGGGTGCCCGGTTGGATGAACTGGACTTACCCTTGATGGTATCGAAAAATACAGACAGTAATCAGACGGCGTTTACGGTCAGCATTGATGCCTCTCCCAGTGCTGGTGTCTCCACCGGAATTTCGGCAGACGATCGCGCCCGTACCATCCAAGTTGCCATCAATCCCGCCACTCGCCCGGATGATTTACGCCGTCCGGGTCACGTTTTCCCGATTCGTGCCAGGGAAGGCGGAGTTTTGAAACGGGCAGGCCACACGGAAGCGGCGGTTGATCTGGCACGACTGGCAGGGCTGTATCCGGCAGGTGTCATCTGTGAAATTCAGAATCCCGATGGCTCAATGGCGCGACTGCCGCAACTGATTGAATACGCTCAGAAGCATAACCTGAAAATTATCAGTATTGCTGACTTAATCAGTTATCGGCTGGAGCATGAACGGTTGATTGCTCGCGAGGCGATCGCCGACCTGCCCACAGAATTCGGTCACTTCAAAATTTACGCCTATCGCCATACGCTGGATAATTCGGAGCATGTTGCGCTCGTCCGGGGCGACCCCACACAATTTGCCAATCAACCCGTCCTGGTGCGAATGCACTCCGAATGTCTCACAGGGGATGCCCTGGGTTCGCTGCGCTGTGATTGCCGGATGCAACTTCAGGCCGCTTTAAAGATGATTGACAGTGTTGGACAGGGCGTGGTCGTTTACCTGCGCCAGGAAGGTCGGGGTATCGGCCTGGTCAACAAACTGAAAGCCTACTCTCTGCAGGATATGGGACTGGATACAGTACAGGCTAACGAGCATTTGGGATTTCCGGCAGACCTGCGAAACTACGGCATGGGCGCTCAAATTCTCAACGATCTGGGTGTGCGTCAGATGCGTTTGATTACCAATAACCCCCGTAAGATTGCCGGACTCAAAGGCTATGGCCTGGAAGTAGTGGAACGGGTGCCCTTACTGATTGAAGCCACCTCCTATAACTCCTCCTATTTAGCAACTAAGGCAGAAAAATTGGGCCACTGGATGCTACAGACGTACCTGATGACGATCGCCCTTCAGTGGCAGGATGAACCTCTGGCCCTTACCGAGTCCTACAAACGCCTGGAACATCTGCGTCAGCTCGCTAAAACCTACAACCTCCGGGTTCAAGAAGAAGTGCGTCCGTTAGCCAAAGCCGTATTCGGAAATGCCCTCACCGTGCATCTGGGCTTTGTACAACCCCAGGCCACTGCTGCCGACTGGTATCGTCACCCTGGGGAATTTGTCGATGCGATCGCCCACATTCTCGATGCCCTGGCGACAACTCCCCACCTGCGCCAATTGGAATTTATCGTTTCCTCCGGTTCCGATCCACTGACGGGGTTACAGGTGCAGCTCGATCGCCAAACTTTTCCCCTCAGCCAGAAACCCTCTACCGTCTGCCAATCCCTGCAGACCCAAACCATTTATTCTTTTACCTAATCTCTGCCAGTGACTGAGAGGCCGCCCACAATAATCGAGGGGGTATAGCAGGAACCATTCCAATCGGCATCGCCACCCAGTTCCACCAATTGTTTGAGCGCGGTGTAGACATTGCCAGAAACCATTGTGTCTTTCACGCGGCCCAGAATCTGACCATTTTTCACCCAATAGCCCAAATCCACGTTGATCGAAAAATCGCCGGAGATACCCGCTCCACCGCCCAGCATTTGATCCACAATCAGGCCATTCTCCATGCTGGCAATTAAGTCTGATAAGGATTTTGTGCCATGACGCGATCGCGTTGCCGGACTGACAATCAGATTAAACATACCGGGACTGGGATAGCTACCTAACCCTGGACGAAATCCATTACCCGTCGTGCCACTACCTAAGTTGCGGCCCGTGGTGCGATCGGCATAGAACAACTTGAGGACACCACTGTCGATAAAGGTGATGGGACGGGTGGGAGTACCTTCATCATCAAAGGGACAGCTAAATGGTCCCATATCGGGGTGTTGGGCCAAGGTTAACTCTTCCGAAGTGACGACTTCATTTAAGCGATCGCTCCAGGGAGAGGCTCCTTCAATCACCTGTTTACCATTTAAGGCAGCCTGTACCGTACCCCAGAGCATATCGGCGGCCTTGGAGGTAAACAGAATTGGCACCCGGCCATTCATCGAACTGGTATTTTCCTTGGCCCAATCTAAACGGAGTACGACTTGGTGTGCCAAGGCCTCTGGATCCAGGCTGCCCCGTCGAGTTTGACCATCGTAGACGCTGAGAAAATCATCTCCCCGAATCCACTCTGCCGACAGGGAGCAACTCAGGGTGGTGTCTGTGTAGCTGCAATCTAATCCTTTGGAGTTGATCAGGTGAGTCGTTTCGGCTTCACATTCCCATTCCGCGTCACACAGGACTTCCGGGTAAGCCTCCCGCACCAGCGAGATCGCCTGTTTGCCCCACTCCACCAGTTGCCCAACGGCGATCGTTTCTCCCAGGTCAGAATAAGCGGCTTTGGAGACTTCCCCCAGTTCGATTTCTTCCGGCTCATTCAGACTGCTTAAGGCCAGTGCTCGATCGACCAGCGTTTGCGGTTCCACAGGCCCATAGGCAACAGCTAATCCCGGTTGTCCCCCGCGCCAGAGACGCAGAGCTAATCCTTCTGCCTGAGCGCTTTCCAGTTGTTTCAGGCGGTTAGCCTCAAAAAAAACGGGACGGGACAGCGATCGGGATTGAAATACTTCCGCTGCCTCTGCTCCCGATCGGGTCGCCAGCTCTAATATCTGCTCTGCCAGCGTGTCGTGCTGTAAATCGTCGGAACCCATAACCTCTCAGCAATCAGGTCTGTAAAAGCCCTTTCCCCATCAGATTTAGAATCACTTTACGCTAATTTGGGATCCTGCAATAACCAGAATCCGGCAAATGCTTCTGTGTCCGGACTGGCCTGAATCGCCAGAAAGTGGACTCCCTGGGCTATCTGTTTGGCTGTAGTAAAATTTTTGGCCTCGGTCTGCAATGGGGAACTGTTTAAGGATGCAAGAATCCAGCGATTGTTCACTCCTGTCGTCAGCAGCAACTGTTTCAGTTCTGGGTCGAAGCTCACCATGCCCAGTTCCAGACCAGACATCCAGGCGGCCATCGGAGTTGCACGGGTCGTGAAAATCAGTAATCCTGGAATCAATGCCGCCGGTTCCAGCCCTGCCAGACGGAGCGGAAATCCTTCACCAAAGGCGATCGCCCAGTCGGTCATTTCCTCCAATGCAGCAGCTTCCAGGGTGACAAAGGCCCATTTCTCGCCCCGTAATGCATCCGGTAGAACCTGAGGAGCGGTTTCCGCAAAACTGACCGAAGGATTGGTTCCCGGTTGAAAGCCTGGATGTTGGGGATACTCCTCCTGCATCCGCTGCTCTAGCCACTGGGTTAAGCGATAGGTACGCAGGCTCAGCACAGCCGGAATTCCCAATTCCTCACAAGCCTTTGTGATCATGTTATTCATTGCCTGCCGAAAAAAACGAATCCGGGTAGGCGGTTTGGGAGCCTGGGCGATCGCCGTTTTCAACACCTGCTGCAGGTGAGCCGAATTCACCTCCGTACTGGCACAATACTCGGCATAGCGGAACAAAGCATCAGGTTGCGTCTTCACGTCTAAAGGACTCTCGCAAACCAGAACTTCCCAAATTTTTTTACCGTTCTCATCCACTAGCGGACGAGAGTAAAAATCAAGTTCCCAAATCGTTGTCATTGGAGGGCAAATTGGCAAACCGCCATCTGAGATACCTGTAAAAGGCTACCATGGTAGCTTTTCCCCACACACAACAATCTATTTGCTGTCCAATTATTAAAAATCATGACATTATCAACCAGAGGTGTTGCATTGCCAGGTCAGCTTCCGGGAGTTGACCAATCTTCAAAATAACTCCCTATCCCCGATCTTCCCTACTCCCCATTCCCTCATCCCCAATTCCCAATCCCTTCTAATAGTGTGAAACTGAATGAACGTTTTACTGCTGTATCCTCGCTTTCCCAAAAGCTTCTGGTCTTTTGAAAAAACCTTAGCCCTGGTCAACCGCAAAGCCATGCTACCACCGCTGGGCCTGGTCACAGTGGCAGCAATTTTGCCTCAAGAGTGGAACTTCAAACTAGTTGATCGCAATGTGCGACAGGTGACGGAAGCTGAATGGGCCTGGGCCGATCTGGTGATTCTCTCGGCCATGATTGTGCAGAAGGAGGATCTGCTGGAGCAAATTCAGGAAGCGAAATGGCGGGGGAAACGGGTAGCCGTCGGTGGCCCCTATCCCACTGCCCTCCCCGGAGAAGTCAAAGCTGCTGGGGCCGATTATTTGATTCTGGATGAAGGCGAAATTACACTCCCGATGTTTGTAGTGGCGATCGCGCAGGGCGACCAAACGGGAATTTTCCGCTCTGGTGGTGAAAAACCGGATGTCACCGAAACGCCCATTCCTTGCTTTGATTTACTGGAGTTCGATGCCTATTCCGAAATGGCCGTCCAGTTCTCACGCGGATGCCCTTTTCAGTGCGAGTTCTGTGACATTATCGTGCTGTATGGCCGCAAACCCCGCACCAAAACGCCGGAGCAATTGCTGGCGGAACTGGAACGCCTGTATGAGCTAGGCTGGCGGCGCAGTATTTTCATGGTGGATGATAACTTCATTGGCAACAAACGTAATGTCAAGCTGCTGTTGAAAGAATTGCAACCCTGGATGGTCGAGCACCGTTATCCCTTCTCCTTTGCCACGGAAGCTTCTGTGGATTTAGCCAAGGATCAGGAACTGATGGATGCGATGGTGGCCTGTAATTTCGGATCAGTCTTTTTAGGCATTGAAACACCAGACGAAGAAAGTTTATCCCTAACGCAGAAATACCAGAATACGAGAGATTCTTTAAGCGATTCGGTACAGGCGATCGTGCGATCGGGCCTGCGGGTAATGGCCGGATTCATCATCGGCTTTGATGGCGAAAAACCCGGAGCCGGATCCCGGATCGTTAAATTTGTGGAACAAACCACGATTCCGACAGCCCTGTTCAGCATGTTGCAGGCATTACCCGATACGGCCCTCTGGCATCGCCTGAAAAAGGAAGGCCGTCTCCGTAGCGACAACTCCAATGGCAACCAGACCGTCCTGATGAATTTTGTCCCCACTCGTCCCCTGGAAGACATTGCCCGTGAGTATGTAGAAGCGTTTTGGGAACTGTATGAACCCAAACGGTTCCTTGATCGTACTTACCGCCATTTTCTTTTACTGGGAGAAGCTACCTATCCCAAAAAAGGTAAATCTGCCAAGAAAAAAGTAGATTGGATCGCCATCCGCGCCCTGCTAACCATTTGCTGGCGACAGGGAGTGGTACGCGACACCCGTTGGCAGTTCTGGCGCAATTTGTATAACATGGCCCGCCTCAATCCCGGTGGCCTCAGCAGCTATTTATCTGTCTGCGCCCAAATTGAGCATTTTGTCGAATACCGCGAAATCGTTCGCCGTGAAATTGAAGCTCAGGTGGAAGAGTTTTTGCGCCAGGAGGGCGATCGGCAGCGAGAAGCGGTGCAAGCTTAGTCACCCTGGCGACTGAAGTCGTGGCTATACCGAGAAAACCTACCGACGCAGGTTACTGAAAACCTTGATTGTGTTGAGTCTGCATCGGCAGCCTTTGTTAGTTTAGTCGGTTAGTGTAGTTGCATTTTAACCGCTAGATACTTTTCAACCGCCCTCTTAAACTCCCAAAACCGCCTTTCTAGCCCGCTCCTCTCGATCGTTCGCTTCCGCCATCACATCGTCCATTTTTTCCAGCATTTCACCGGGATAATTTTCCAATACCTTGGTAGACAGGGAGATGCGGCCCCGACCTTCTTCCAGATTGACAATCATGGCTTTGATCGGTTGGCCAATTTGGAAGAGATTGGGCAACGATTCCACGTAGCGATTGCTGATCTGGTTAATGTGCAACAAACCACTGGTGCCGTTCAAATCGACAAATGCACCAAACGGTTTGATACTACTGATCTTACCTTCCACCAGTTGACCGATTTCCAGTTGGCTAAAGGCCGCCGATCGCGAGGCCAACCGATTTGACAGCACCAACCTATTCCGCTCCGGATCCAAATCTAGAATACTGGCGGTTAGCGTCGTGCCTTTGAGGGACTCCAGGTCGTCTTTTTCGTTGAGGTGCGATCGGGGAATAAATCCCCGCAGTCCCTGCACATCCACCGTCACCCCACCTTTGTTTGTGCCTGTGACCCGCACCTGCAGACTTTCGTTACTATCCTGCGCTTCTGCCATCCGATCCCAGGCTTTCTTCATCTCCAACTGTTTCAGAGAGAGGGTGATTTGCCCATCCGCATCCTGTTCCCGGATGATCAAAAACTCCCGTTCTTCCTCCAAGGGCATGATGGCAGAGGGATCCTTCACCATTCGTAAGCTAGCCTCCCACAGTGGCAGAAAAGCCAACGATTTAGCTCCAATATCCACGAAAATTCCATCGGTGTCATAGCTAACAGCTTTCCCCGTGACCACCTGCCCCTTCTCAAAAGTATAGTCGTAACTTGCCAGCGCTTTGGCAAAGTCATCCATTGAAAAAGATGTGTCGGCAGATCGGGAGCGAGCAGATTTCGAGTCCATAGAAACTGACAGACTAATTAAGCCTTCTTACTATATCCCCTTCTACCCCACACCCCACCTCCCAAGTACGGTAAATACCCCTTCATCAAAAGCTCCAATCGAGATCAGTATAGAAACAGGCGTGCTGTGCTTACAGGTGGAATGGGTTTAGCTTCCAGAGTTGACCTGACCGCTTCACGGTTGCTCAGCGTGGCAGATGAAAGCCACTAAAATTTCTTAATGTTTTTTAGTTGATGGAGCCGAAGCAGCAATGGCAAAAGTTGTTGGAATTGACTTGGGTACAACGAACTCTTGTGTAGCGGTGATGGAAGGTGGCAAACCCACCGTAATTGCCAATGCGGAGGGATTTCGGACTACTCCCTCAGTCGTTGCATTTGCCAAAAATGGCGATCGCCTGGTGGGCCAGATTGCCAAGCGTCAGGCGGTGATGAACCCTGAAAATACGTTCTACTCGGTGAAGCGGTTTATTGGTCGTCGCTTTGATGAAGTGACCCACGAAACCACCGAAGTGTCTTACAAAGTTGTGAATGTCAACGGCAACGTGAAGCTGATTTGCCCCATTGCTGACAAGCTATTCGCTCCCGAAGAAATCTCGGCGCAGGTGTTGCGGAAACTGGTCGATGATGCCAGTAAGTATCTGGGTGAGCAGGTGACTCAAGCCGTAATTACTGTGCCCGCTTACTTCAACGACTCCCAGCGGCAAGCCACCAAGGATGCCGGAAAGATTGCTGGGATTGAAGTGCTGCGGATTATCAACGAACCTACGGCAGCATCCCTGGCTTACGGGTTAGATAAGAAGAGTAATGAAACGATTCTGGTCTTCGACTTAGGGGGCGGTACGTTTGACGTATCTATCCTGGAAGTAGGCGATGGCGTATTTGAAGTGATGGCTACTTCCGGGGACACCCACCTGGGCGGCGACGACTTTGACAAGAAGATTGTGGACTATCTGGCCGAGGAGTTCAAAAAGTCAGAAGGAATTGACCTGCGGAAGGATAAGCAAGCCCTGCAACGGTTGACGGAAGCGGCAGAAAAGGCCAAGATTGAACTTTCCAGCGTCACTCAGGCCGAAATTAACCTGCCCTTTATTACGGCAACTCAGGATGGGCCAAAGCACCTGGATATGACCCTGACCCGCGGGAAGTTTGAGGAACTGTGTGCCGATCTGATCAAGCGCTGTCAGACTCCCGTCGAAAATGCTTTGCGCGATGCCAAGATTGATAAGAGTGCGATCGATGAGGTAGTGATGGTTGGTGGTTCCACCCGGATTCCTGCTGTACTGGAGCTGGTGAAGCGCCTGCTGGGCAAAGACCCCAACCAGACCGTCAATCCAGATGAAGTAGTCGCTGTCGGTGCGGCCATTCAAGCGGGCGTACTGGCTGGAGAAGTGAAAGACATTCTGCTGCTGGATGTCACTCCCCTCTCCCTGGGAGTAGAAACTCTCGGTGGCGTGATGACCAAGATCATTCCTCGCAACACTACCATTCCCACCAAGAAGTCGGAAGTGTTTTCCACAGCCGTGGACGGTCAAACCAATGTGGAAATCCACGTCCTGCAAGGAGAACGGGAAATGTCCAGCGACAACAAGAGCCTGGGAACCTTCCGTCTAGATGGCATTCCTCCCGCGCCTCGTGGTGTTCCCCAAATCGAAGTCACTTTTGACATTGATGCCAACGGCATCCTGCAGGTGACCGCCAAGGATAAGGGCACAGGTAAAGAACAATCGATTAGCATTACCGGAGCTTCTACCCTGCCCAAGGAAGATGTGGAACGGATGGTGCGCGAAGCCGAACAGAATGCTGCGGCTGACAGGGAACGGCGGGAAAAGATCGATCTCAAAAACCAGGCTGATTCTTTGGCTTACCAGGCCGAAAAGCAAATGACCGAATTGGGCGACAAAGTCTCTGCCGATGACAAGTCCAAAGTCGAAGGCATGATTAAGGATCTGCGCGAGGCAATCAATCAGGAAAACTTCGATCGCATCAAGTCCCTCACTACTGAACTGCAACAAACCCTGTACACCATTGGTAGCAACATCTATCAACAGGCTGGGGCAGGCGCACCCGGAACTGGTGGCCCCACAGGTGACGGCGGCTCGGGTGCTGGATCTACAGGCGGTTCCGATGAAGATGTCATCGACGCAGACTTCACCGAGTCCAAGTAAGCGGCTCGCTGTAGAGTGCTCCATAAACTAAATCAAGGCTGGTAGGGGCTTCTATCAGCCTTTCTGATTGTGATCACCTCTCCCGTTTTTCCCAACCTGCACCTCACCCTTACTCAAATTTTCGCTGACAGCCGTTAAACCTAACGCTCACTCCGCGATCGCCTATCCTCTTCCTGAGGGGATCGTGGATGCTACCTTAGCTGCGACTTATGGCGGGTATAGTGCAGCAGAATTTTCCAGAAAGTGCGATCGTTAGCCCGTTGATCCGCTTTTGTAAATGTTATGCTAGGAAAGCACGAATTCTGGACGAGAACTACTGACATTTTTTGAGGCAGGGTTTAAGTCAGAAGAACAATTTCCCCAGAACTGTCTCAGAACTGGGAACTCACTCGTTCGCAGCAGCAGGAGATCGGCAACCCGTGGCCAAGAAGGAAGAAGCAGAATCGCAAAGCATATCATCCAAATTTGATGTTCAAGGCTTTCTGAAGGAAACGAAGGAAGAGCTTGATAAGGTAGTTTGGCCTACCCGACAACAATTGATTAGTGAGTCTGTGGCGGTCGTCCTCATGGTCGTCCTGTCTACAACGCTGATCTACCTGGTGGATAACTTCTTTGGATGGGCATCCAGGCAGGTGTTCGGATGACATATACATCAGACGAATTTCAGGGAACCGTTCCCACGGGCGCAGAGGAATCTGCTGAAGGTGGCTCTGCTGATACCTCTCGCTGGTATGCCGTTCAGGTTGCCTCAGGCTGTGAAAAGCGGGTAAAAGCGAATCTTGAACAGCGCATCCAAACTCTGGATGTGGCAGACAAGATTTTGCAGGTCGAAATTCCCCAAACGCCTGCCGTGAAAATTCGCAAGGATGGTAGTCGGCAAAATACTGAGGAGAAGGTCTTCCCTGGGTATGTGCTACTGCGAGTAAAGCGAACCTGGAACCAGGAACGGCAGCAGTGGGAAATGGATGACGAGGCATGGCTGGTGGTCAAAAACACCCCCAATGTGATTAACTTTGTGGGTGCCGAACAGCGTCGTCCTGGTCGGGGACGGGGGCACGTGAAGCCAATGCCACTGAGTCCCTCGGAAGTGGAACGGATCTTCAAGCAGGCTCAGGAACAAGAACCTGTGGTCAAAATCGATATGGCCTCTGGTGACAAGATTCTGGTGCTGTCGGGGCCGTTCAAGGACTTTGAGGGAGAGGTGATTGAAGTCAGCCCAGAAAGAAGCAAGCTGAAGGCTCTGCTTTCCATCTTTGGGCGCGATACTCCCGTGGAGTTGGAGTTTAATCAGGTTCAGAAGCAGAGTTAAGCAATGGCAAAAAAAGTAGCTGCAATTATTAAGTTGGCCCTCCCAGCGGGGAAAGCCAACCCGGCTCCTCCTGTTGGCCCTGCGTTGGGTCAGCATGGGGTCAACATTATGATGTTCTGCAAGGAATACAATGCCAGAACGGCAGATCAGGCAGGCATGATCATTCCGGTGGAAATTTCGGTGTATGAAGACCGGAGTTTTACCTTTGTGTTGAAGACCCCTCCCGCCTCTGTCTTGATTCAAAAGGCAGCCGGAGTGGATAAGGGTTCAGGAGAACCTAACCGGAAAAAGGTTGGTTCGATTACCCGTGCCCAGTTGGAAGAAATCGCTAAGACCAAAATGCCTGACTTGAATGCCAATGACATTCAAGCGGCAATGCGGATTGTGGAAGGGACAGCCCGTAATATGGGTGTCACCGTCAAGGACTAAGTTAACCCTAGCGGGGGAGAGTGAGAACTCGCTAAGACCCCAGGAGAGAGAGATGCCAAAGATTTCAAGACGATTGCGAGAACTGCAGGCCAAGGTGCAGGATCGCCCCTACCAGCCTTTAGAAGCACTGGAACTGCTGAAGGAGACGGCTACCGCTAAGTTTCCTGAGTCTGCAGAAGCCCACATCCGGTTGGGAATTGATCCCAAGTACACGGATCAGCAGTTGCGGACGACGGTAGTCCTTCCAAAAGGCACCGGGCAAACAGTACGAGTTGCTGTGATTGCGCGAGGCGAAAAAGTTACAGAAGCTTCTAATTCGGGTGCGGATATTGCTGGTTCCGAAGAACTCATTGACGATATTCAAAAGGGCATGATGAATTTCGATCTGCTGATCGCGACTCCAGATATGATGCCCCAGGTGGCCAAGCTGGGTAAGTTGTTGGGGCCACGGGGATTGATGCCCTCTCCCAAGGGCGGTACGGTGACATTTGATCTGGCACAAGCGATCGCAGAGTTCAAAGCTGGTAAACTGGAATTCCGTGCAGATCGCACCGGGATTGTGCACGTTTTGTTTGGCAAAGCCGCTTTTCCCACCCAGGATTTGCTGGTGAACCTGAAAGCACTGCAAGAGACGATCGATCGTAACCGTCCCTCTGGTGCCAAGGGCCGCTACTGGCGCAGTATGTATGTCTGCTCCACAATGGGACCTGCCATTCAGGTAGACATTCCCGGATTGCGGGATTTGAAGCTGGGAGAAGCCGCTTAGGAATTAGGCGTTAGGGATCAGAAGTCAACAGCTCCAATCCCTAATTCCTAGTACCTAATACCTAGTACCCTCTCTTCCCTGGTATTTCTATAAGGAGAATTGAACCCTTAAACACTTTCCCACAATCGAATCGCGAAGCCGTAGACAGCAGGGGCGTGTTGCTTAATCGCCTGCCGAGGAAGTAGCTAATTCAGTTCTGAACCTTACGGGTTTAACGTAAGGAAAAGAATGAAAGCGTGAACCTCGGCCTGTCATGACCGGGGTTTTTTCATTGGAGAAAAGAGTGGCAGGGAAGAGCAAACAGGTTTGTTGTGCAACGTACTAGAAGGAGGTGAAACACGAATGGGGAGAACCCTGGAAGAGAAAAAAGAGATGGTTGCCGAGTTAAAGGAAACTCTGAGCCAGTCACAACTTGCAGTTGTGATTGACTACAAAGGGTTGTCTGTAGCGGAAATTACTGATC